>JAGCNQ010000045.1 GCA_017645845.1 Bacteroidaceae bacterium | reverse complement strand
AGAAGATATCCCTTCATAACTCTACTTCAATATGGTTAACAGTTCTGGCACTCCATATATCGCTGATTATTTCATCGGCAGTACGAAGAAGTCACCTCTTTTCATGACCTTTTTAAATAATCTTGTCTGCTTTCATATTGTTTTCATAATAGTTGGATTTCATCCGACCTTTTCTTGTCAAGGCAATGATTAAGCAAGCTTATCATTGCTCTTTTAGCTTAACAAAAACGTTGATATAGGCATACAAGGCTCACAAAAGATTACGAACCTTTTGTGAGCCTTGAAAAAAAGCCGATTAAAACATATAATACTTGGTTAGGAAATAAGTCCTGTCCCAATCCACAATTTTAACCTCGGACTCCTTTGCGGGATGGATATCGTTCACATCGAGTACCATCACCTTCTTGTCCGTCGTGTCGTAGAGGGGCCACTCCTTGGCCTGGCCGTCAGGAGACTGTTCGGCAGTGAGCGACGGGTTGCCAGTCTTGGCGAACTGCACCCACATCTTGCGCATGGTCTTGCAGAAGGTGGGGTCAATGTCAGTCTGATCCGGATGGCAGAATACGATGGGAAGCTCTTCACCATGAGCAGCCTTCAGCTTTGGAGTAGAAGCCTCCACCCTATAGAAATAGGTGTACGACTTGCCACCGGCATTGGTCTGGTTCTCCGACATTCTCATGCACGGTGCAAGGAACCAGCTCTGGCTGAACAGACGGCAGTCGGGCTCCCAGTTTTCGCCTTGCTGGTCAGCGAGGTAGCTGTTGACAAGTGCTATCTCGTCTTCGGTCATCTGGGCAAACTTTTTCGCCTTGCGGTCTGCGGCCCATGCCATAAAGCCATCCGTACCCATAGCCAAGGCGAAGAAATTAAACTCATCCTTGTTGCAGCCCTGCAGGAATGTGATGTCCTTAGCAGCACCGTTGGCGTATGCCGTATGCGGCTCCAAAGGCAGTATTTTGCCGTCTCTTTCCGGGAATGTGTTCAATGCATACGGGGAAGCAGCCTCTACCAGTTTCTTGGCATCGATCTTCAGCAGGTCGGCAACGGTCTTGCAGTCTAATGCCTTCATAATGCCGTCTGTGCAGGCGATAGCCTCTTCCGTAGAACGCGTGACAGCGGGGGAGCCGCTCTGAGCGATGATCTTCTGGAAATAGTTCTGTGAGCCTTCGATCAGTGCTTGCAGTGTACAGCTGGCAGAACCGGCAGACTCGCCCCAGATGGTCACGTTGTCGGGATCGCCACCGAAGCCTTCGATGTTCTCATGCACCCACTTCAGTGCCATCTTCTGGTCAAGAAGTCCCAGGTTCTGTGCATCAGGATAATCCTTGCCGTCTGCCAAGTGAGACAGATGGAGGAAGCCCATGACACCGAGTCTGTAAGCAACTGTCACGACGATGACGTCGGGATTCTCCTTGATGAGATTGGTGCAGTCAAACAGGTCTATGCCCGTACCGCCGCCAACAAAGGCACCGCCGTGAATCCATACCATGACGGGCTTCTTTTCATCCGACTTGTCCTCTGCCTTCCATACGTTCAGATACAAGCAGTCCTCACCCATTGAGGGAACGACTCCTTCTGGCTGACAGGCACCTTTTCCATATTCGTAGGCCTCATACACGCCGTTGTCCGCTGTATATTCCACCGGAGCCTTCCAGCGCAGGTTGCCAACGGGCTGCTGGCCGACAAACGGGATGCCCTTATAGATGATGACATTGTCTGTCTTCTTGCCGATGAAGGTGCCATTAATACACTTGACTGCCAAATCATTGTCGACAGTTCCGCCCTCAGGTTGTGGAGTCGGGTTGTCAATTTGGTCGCTACAAGAAGTGAGTACGGCCGTTGTGCCGCAAATCAGGATGGCGGCAAGCATCCAATTTTTAAGATTTCTCATATTACAATTATTGGGGTTAGTATTTTGATTATGGCGCAAAGGTAGTCAATTCCCCTTTAAATTGCAATATCTGAAATGTCTTGGACGGCAGGTTTTTACAATTCTGAAACTGAATTTACAATTCTGAAAGCCTCACTATTCCGTCGTGCTGTGCATCCAGGCGGTAACGGTCGTTCCCATGACCTGCTTGAAGACGGCGCTGAATGTGCTGTAGCTGCGGAAACCGCTCTGGTAGGCCAGTTGCTTGGCTATCACTGGCTGGCTGGTAGCGACTGCCTCATGGTAGAGCTGGATGAAGTGCTGGATACGCAGACTGTTGATGTAGGCATTGTAGGTGGTACCCTGGGCGGCAAAGTACTTGCTGAGATAGACACGGTTGGTGCCAACCAGTTTGGCAAGTTGGGTAGCGGATATGTCGTATTGCAGGTAGAGCCGAGGATCCTCGCAATATTGCTTCAACAGCGGTCCAATGTTTCGGACGGTCGACGACTGGGCATGGTCTTTCACATTCTCTGAGGTTACTGGTTCTTCTGCATCATGAACGGAGATGCTCAGGTCGCTGAGCGTTTCCACCCGCCACAGGAGATAGCAGATGAGTATAATGTTGTTCACCTGCGTGATGTATTTATATATCATGTTCTTGATGCCGAATGCGTAGATGCCGAACACCAGCAGGATAATAGCCAGTACCGCCAGACTCTGCCACACCTCCTTGTTCTCAAGGTCAGCATAGTTGTCGCGTAGCCAGTGGCCGTACTGTCTTGTTGCGCGAACCATATATATTATTAAGCCAATGGCCAACAACAGATGATAGCCATAGAACTGGGGCATAATGTCAAAGTAGCTGTAGACAAGGCTCACCGCCAGTCCTATGATGACAGGGGCTACCATCACGCCTACGGGCCACAGTGGTCGTCGGCGGTCTTGTAGCAAAACGAGCAAAAGGACAATCGCACAAGGGATGAGCGTCATGAAGTCGAGCATTGCACCTACAAGATAGCACTGCAATATTTCCTCGCTTGAGGTGTGAAAAGCGACCGGCAGATACCACAGGTGGCTCAGCGTCATGCAGGCAAAGAAAGCCGCTGTCCACCGACGCAGGCGTACGGACGATGTGACGTCGGGCGCAATGGCGTTGGCCCGCCGAAACAGCAGATAACAACTGGCCATCAAGGACATCATTGCCACTGCTCCATAGAGCATTATATAGAAAAGATCTTCCTGTATCTTTTGATCGTACATGCTTGATTACCTTTAAGGAGCACTTTGCCCGTCTACGTTTTGTAATTATCGGCAAAAGTAGATAAATTCCATTAAACCGCCAAACTTCTCAGTGAATTTTTTAACAAGTGCAAAAATTGAGCCGTTTTTATATTATGCACAAGATTCTGAAAGCAGTCATCGTGTTGGCAAACTTTATCAAGAGCGGAACTTTGGAGTCTCTGGCCTGCTCTACCCATTTCATAAGTACCTGCCGTGCCTGTTCCTTGTCCACTTGCATCCTGTTTGTAAAGAAAAAAACACCCGAAGTGTCATTTTTGATTACACCTCGGGCATTTTCATTTCAAGCCTCTCCCCCGACCCCTCTCCCGGTAGAGAGGGGAGAGCATGCTATATTCCCATGCACGCCGTAGTGGTGAGCGTAGCGGCAATCGCCGTCAGAATCGTGATGACGATGTCGATAATCGTTTTGATAAGTCCCTTGTTCATGTTTTTGGTCGTTTGGTTGTTTAGTCGTTTAGTCGTTTGGTTGTTTAGTCGTTTAGTCGTTTGGTTGTTTAGTCGTTTAGTCGTTTGGTTGTTT
>JAGCNQ010000044.1 GCA_017645845.1 Bacteroidaceae bacterium | reverse complement strand
CGGTACAGCGAATCAAAGAGTATTTTCAGAAAGAAACAGCAAAACGATAAACGTTATGGAAAAGCAAGACAGAATAGACCAGTTGGTAGCAGAGAACCAGGAACTGCTCGCGCTGACGAAGCAAGCCTTTGTGAAGCGCGAAGTCGAAAAGGAATCCGTCCCCGTGGACGAGGAGTGGGAGAAATTCGCAACGGAACACGCTGAAGAATTAGAAGCCCTTGAAAAAGATGAACCACGCACTGCCACCATTACGAGACTGATGGGCATACTCCCTTACAAGGTTGCAGCAAGCATCATCGGCATACTCTTTACGGCGGGAGTGGCCTTTGCCGCCATCCACATCGTGCGTATGGTTAGCGATCCCAAACCGCAGACTATGCAGGCAGAACAAACCATATCTGCCAAGCCTACATCGGCATTGCCGACAGATACAGTCAAGACAGACACGACCGCCAACGTGAAGCCCATTGTTTTCGACAATGTTGCATTGGATAAGATGCTACCTCAGATAGCTGCCTATTATAATAAGGAGGTGGAGTTCCAGAATACCGATGCCCGTCAGTTCCGTTTCTATTTCGTGTGGAAACAGGATGAGACGCTCGACGTCGTGCTGCATCGTCTCAACCTCTTCGAGAGCATCACCGTAGAACTGAAGTCGGACAAGATCGTAGTAGAATAAGCCATGAAGAGAATCATATCAATGCTTGTCTGCTGCTTTGTCTTTACCGGAGTGCAGGCCCAAAAGATTACACACGAATACAACAACGTGTCGCTCAGCGAGGCCCTGCGCCAACTGAACGAGCAGACCGAGGAATACACCATTAGTTTCCTCTACAACGAACTGGAGGACTTCCGCATCACCACTTCGGTACATCGCAAGACCGTGCCCGATGCTATCCGTCAGATGATAGGTTTTTATCCTATCCGCATGACCGTTGAGCCGGGGATTGCAAATCCCAGCCAACACGAAATCATCGTGGAGTGTCCGCAGAAGACGGCTCCCCGCTACAAGGGTACCGTCATCGACGAGCAAGGCCAGCCCGTAGCCTACGCCAACATCGCCCTGCTCTCACCTCAGGACTCCACACTGATTACTGGCGGCGTATCTAACGAAAGTGGCCTCTTTGTCATCCCATGCGAACAAGAAACTGTTCTTGCACGTATCTCATACGTGGGTTACAAGACGATTTACAGGCAATGTAACACCAAAGAAATCGGCACGATACGGATGCAGCCAGAAACGTTGACGCTGAAAGGGGTAACGGTGAAGGGACAGCGACTTTTATATACCGCAACAGACAAAGGATTGAAGGTCACCGTACAGGGAACGCCATTAGAACAATTCGGCTCTGTCACGGAGATGCTCACTCACCTGCCATTGATGATGAGCAATGGCGAGATTGCAGGTCACGGCAAACCAGAAGTCTATATCAACAATAAAAAAGTGCGCAATGAGGATGAGTTGAATCGCCTCCGTGCCGACGAGATCCTGTCAGCTGAGATAATTACAAACCCTGGCGTGGAGTATGGAGCAGAAGTCACCTCTGTCATCCGCCTCAAAACAATCCGCAAGGCTGGTGAGGGCTGGAGTGGGAACTTCTCTGCCGCCTACCGTCAAGGCGAACAGTGGTACGGCAATATCAATGCCGCCCTGAACTACCGCACCCGCAACGGCATGGACTTCTTCGTCAAAGGCTATCTGACAGAGAACAACGAACTCATGAATTACACATCCCAGACAGAGCTTGTGTCTGCAAGCATCTGGACATATGACAGTCGCATGCATTGGCATAATCACAATATCTACTATTTTGCAGACCTTGGCTGGAACTGGGAAATCAGCGAACACCATTCCGTGGGACTCACCTATACAGCCTTCAGCCCGATAGGGAGCAACTGGGGCAAGATAGAACAGGACGAGCGTGTATGGCAGGACGGAAAGCTTTTCGACGAGGGGCATACCTCTACTGACAACTCCTACAAGACGAAAATGTCGCACAGCGTCAACGCTTATTACAATGGGGAGATTGGCAAATGGAAAATAGACTTCAGCGCAGACTACTATGGCGAACGTGCCTATACGGAAATGGAAGGGTTTACTAACGAACAGCTCAGTGCCTCCAGCAACACCACCACCAAGAATCGGCTACTTGCAGAAAAGCTCACCGTCACCGCTCCAGTACCATACGGCAACCTTACCTTTGGAGAAGAGGTCTCAGATGTCGATCGTTCCAATGATTTCCTTCAAAGCGGATTTTCGGCCGACGACCATATCCACCAGATGACCACCACTTGGTCGCTCTATGCCAACTACAGCCTGCAAGTCAAGAAGTTCTCTTTCAACGCCGGGCTTCGATGGCAGAATGAGTATAACCGATACGAACAAAACGGGCAAATGCAGGATGAAATAAGTCCCGACTATCATGTCGTCATCCCCAACCTGTCCGTCAGTCGCAAGAGCGACAAATGGAGACACACCCTGTCCTATCGGGGCTATCGCTATAATCCCCCTTATGGCTCGCTATCATCCGCCGTCATCTATGCAGGGAAATACGAGTATCGCACTGGCAATCCCTACCTTCAGCCTCAGACGCACGACATCATCTCGTGGGAGACAAACTGGAAATGGATGAACATAGAACTGCAGTATGACTACATAAAAAACCGCTATAGCGACTTCCATACAATCTATGATGAAGCCAACCATCCCGGCGTGAGGCTCATGGATTATAGGACAACACCAACTATCCAGATGTATCGGCTGCTATTGAATGCTTCGCCAAAGATTGGCATCTGGCAGCTGAACTATACGGCATCACTCGAATATAAGGATGAGGACTTGGAGCCGTTAGGCATCACCCATAATTTCAAGGGCCTCTGTACGGAATTCAATCTCGACAACACATTCACCCTCCCCAAAGCATGGCTGCTGAATATACAAGGCTATATTGAGCCTTATTATAGGAGTGGTTTCCATATATTTAAAACCAGCGGTAGCTTGAACCTCCGCCTCAGCAGGCAGTTCCTGAAAGACAAAAGCCTCAGCGTGGCCCTGCTGGCAAGAGACATCCTCCGCACCGATTATGTCAAAGGAACAGAATATAACGGCATCGGCTATCGTGTAGATGTGGAAACATATCGCGACAGACGTCGCATCGGCATCGATGTCTCTTGGAAGTTCAACGCCACTCGCAGCCGTTATAAAGGTAGTCATGCAGGACAAAGTGAGCGCAACCGACTATAAATTCTCTCTCGATAAGGGCAGATGTCAGTATCAATCTGGCACTGCCCTTATATCCGATAGCTCCGATGGAATCCGGAGGAATGAGTCGTTTTTTTCAGTCGTCCCCCCCGAAATGTTACAAAACCACTGAACATTTGTTCAGACTTTCACCTCGGCAGACACTTTTTCGGTCTTGCTATGAACGCTTTTGTGGGAAATTTAGTAACTTTGCAGCCAAACAAGCACTGACGATGGAACAGAAATTCGGAAAAAACAGTATTGACATTGAGGCGCTGCGCGAGTTTTGCGAGCGCGAGGGCAAGGAGGTGACTTACCGCAAGGGCGACCAGCTGGAGCGTGAAGGCGACCCCGCACGATGGTTCGGCTTCGTCACCGAGGGGTGCTTCAAGTACGTGACTTACGGCATCAGTGATGATAGGGAGCATATCACATGGTTCTCGTTCGAGGGTGAGTTTGCTGGCGACTATCCCGCCTGCCTCGACGGCCGTCCTTCGCAGACCACGATCAAGGCGATGATGCCCAGCCGCTTGCTCCGTGTGAGCGGCGAGCAGCTGATGGACTTTTTCCGTCAAGACGCTGAAAAGATGGAGTTGCGCAGTGTCATAGCTGAGCACTTACTCTGTCAGGCCCGTGCCTGCTACATCGACCTCCACCGCGCCACAGCCCGTGAACGCTATGAGTTGCTGCTGCAACGTTGTCCCGGCATTGTGGAGTTTCTTGACTTGCAAGACATCGCCTCGTTCTTGAACATTCATCCAAATACTGTCAGCAAAATACGGCGTGACATTACGTTTGGCGGCAAATAATAGTCTATAACAGGTAGAAACTCTCAACCTAAGTTGAGACATTAGCCCTTGGCATTTCTTTTTCAGATTTAGCCAAGGGCCTATTTTTATGCCTTTTTGTAACTTTGTGGCTCAAATAACCCTCGTGACCCATTCACTTTATGTCTAACTTTCAAAAAAAACAGTAAGGATTATGGAGAACCCGACATTACCTACCAACTGGCTGGCAGCGCTGAGCAACGCCAACCACGACGGCACGACACAGCAGATTGACGATGCCGTCGGAAACTTTGAGACTGAGAACCAGGTGTTCCTGCAGAAGGCACAGGCCGTACACCAGGCCCGCGTGCAGGAGGACGACGTGTGGCAGAAGTCGCAGGTGGACCCCGTGGTGAAGCAGCTGGAGGCTGCCGACAAGCAGCAGGATGCCTACATGACCGCCCTCGCATTCGCCTCTTGCCGCAGCGACGAACCAAGATATGCCGCACCACATTATCAAGCCACGCCGCCTGCGTGAAGCGTAAATGGGTATTATGCCTAATGGAATTTTATACCCTGCGACCTCCGCTTCGGCTTCATCATACCGACAGCCG
>JAGCNQ010000003.1 GCA_017645845.1 Bacteroidaceae bacterium | reverse complement strand
GCGCCAGATGAGTTCCTTCGAGGCGGCATCGGTAAGCACTTCCATCGTGCCACGCAGCATCATGCCCTTGAAGCCATCGGCATCGCAGAAGTAGATGCTGGCCTTTGGATTGGCCTTGTAGTGAGCCACGCGGAGGGAGAAGGTGTTGGTGGTGAAATAAAAGACTTTGATGCCCTCTCGTTTGCGTGGCTTCAACATGGCCTTGGTGCAGGGATAACCCTCGTTATCTACTGATGATATGAAGGCAATAGGCAACGAATCGGCCATCTGTGCAATAAGTTCTTTAACGCCGGCTAAAGCGGGATTGACCTTTGTCGCTTCATCGTTATTCACATCCAGCGTTTGGCGCCAACGCTTAAGCTGGGGAAAATACGATTTCATCATGCCGATGTACTCCTCTTTGGTAATAGGTTTTTCTAACCCTTCATTAACAGCATTCACAAATTGAGCACAATGCTCAATCATCTCTTCCATCGTACAATCCTGCAGGAACTGGCCGTCCTTGTAGCAGTACATGCAGTAATCTTCATTCTTACTTCCGTCGGCATTCATGCCGAGGACTTCTTCTGTGAGCGGCATTCCGCAGCTCTGGCAAAATTTCTGTTCCATACTATTTTCTTGTTTGTAATTAATATTTTTACTTTCGTTTAATTGTTTTTGTACTCAAAGAAATAGAAGTCCGTCCAGCCTGTGTTCTCGGCGTAGAGGTGCTGCTTGCCGCGATACTCGAAGCCGAGACGCTCGTAGATCTTGTGGGCGGGTGTGTTTGAGGCAAGGGCATCGAGACGGACGGCTTGTATGCCGTTGCTCTGTGCCATACGAACGGCCTCGCGAATCATCTCCGAACCAATGCCTGTGCCCTGTCTGTCGGGGGTGACGGCAAGGATATGAATCACAGCCACTTTGTTGTCGGCCACTTGCTTTGACCAGTCGATGGCGTGATAATCCTCGTTCTGATACATCGTGACAGCCATTGCGCCAACGATGGCGCCGCACTCACGGTAAAAATACATGCTCCCCTCATCGATATAGGCACAGATGCCCTCAATCGTTGGATGTTTCCCTTTGCTCCATCGGGCGTATGTAGCCATCTCAGGCGTACGCTCCGTCACATCATCATAAAAAGCGATGATGTCGTCATAATCGTTTTGTGTTGCTAATTCCAATTTCATAATCTAATCTATTTGACACTGCAAAATTACGAATTGTTGCCGAGACTGCCAAACATTTGGGATAAACTGCACTGATTTGTGACGAATGGTTTGATTAAGCGAGTGCAAAGCCGAACAAATTCGAGCTATGCCGAGCGTGAAAACCATCGAGCGTAGCTCAATTGCACCCGTTTTCCGTAAAATGGATAAGATTTCTTGTGTTTTGTTTGGAGGTTTTAAAGAAAATCCTTATCTTTGCACATATCATATCTCCAATACATCTCCAATATATCTCCAATACATCCCCAATTACAAGAATTAGAGATATAGTAGAGTTAAAATAGAGTTCAATATGATATTAATATAAGAATAATTATGGCAGAAATGACGAAAGACATGTACGGTGCTATCGGAAGAGTCGGTAACAGGACGTACTACCAGCGTGGTGGTAAGACCATCGCAAGGACTATCACTACGCCGAAAAATCCCAAGACTGAGGAGCAGTCCATGCAGCGCGTTCTTCTCAAGGCTGTCAACAAAAGCTACAGCAAGTTGAAGGAAATCTGTAACCATTCGTTCGAAGACTACGACAATGCCTTCGAGTGTATGAACGAGTTCAAGAGGGTTAATCTGAAGTACCTCCGTGAGCATGCAACAACGCTTTTGGAATCAGGTCAGGGTTTGGACGGGTTTTATCAGTTTGCCCCTATCGATAGCAAAAAGTGGACGCCCTTTGCAGCCATTATTTCCGAGGGTTATCTGCCAGAGGTCACGGTGGGTGTCAGTGCAGAAGAGGGCCATGTGGCGTATGTCAATTCTCCTGGTCCCACCTATGTCGACTTTGTCACGTCGTGGAATCTGCAGCGAGGCGACCTGGTGACGTTCGTCACCGTTCAGAAACGCGAAGCCAACTATGAGGTAGAGGTCGCCCGTCTTGTGCTCGACCCCGTCAATGCTGACGGCTCAGGAGCTCCTATGACGACGGAGATTGTGGACGGTCAGGGCAATTTCCCATGTTCGAACAGGAAGAACGAACTGAACTTCTCGACCTTCGCGTTCGCTGATGACCGTTTCAACTTCGTTCTGAATCGTGGTGGCGACGTGGTGGCAGCTGGCATCATCGTCAGCCGCGAGGGCGGGAGCGGCAACTGGCTGCGCAGCAACTGCCAGCTTGTGCTCAACGAAGCAGCATTCGGCTCAGACCTATGTAGTCTGGCAAAAGCTGTTGCGTACAGTTACAAAGCGCCTGAGATTGACATGGAATCTGAGTTATATCTCAATAACGCCGACGGAGACCGCCACTGAGAATCCTTTTGCGCAGACACTTTACGGCGGGCTTGTAATAGTCTATCTCCATCGCTTTGAGGGTGCGCTTTAGTTCGTCCATCAGTTCTGGATAGAAGGTACACATGCGATAGGCGAGCTTCATGCAGAGCGTCTGGATGCCTGGGAACTCCTCGATGCTGACCATGTGTTCGAAACAGAAGTCAAGGAAGTCTGTCCGCAGATCGTCCTCGTTCATCTTCAAACGCTCGATAATGTTCAGCGTCAGCCGCCTGACGGATGAGTTCTCCGTCTGCATGACCTGGTCTATCAGTTCATTGAGTATCATCTGCAATTCTGACAGTTCCCCGTCGGTGGCCTTGGTCAGTCCCCATAAGGCACTCCTCGCCACGCGATAGTCCGAATTGAAAACATACCGTCGTGCAAAGCCGAGGAAATCGCCGGCAGCCTTTACTTCTTGGTATATCTCCTGCGCTCCGCCCTCAGAAAACGTCTGTTTTAGTCTCTCGCTTGTTATCGCCATATTATGTTTCTTATATTTGTTGTCCTAATTCAAACGTCACGTTCAAGGCATTGGTGTTTTTAATGTCGCCTTTCCGAGGACTTCCTGAGAGAATCAGTATATTCATATTCCTTATGCTTAATGTTTCGACACTGCAAAATTATGAATAATTGCCGAGCCAACCAAACATTTGGGATAAACTGCATCGATTAGTGACGAACGGTAAGTGCCATCCCCTCATGAATGGCGGCAAACGTGGCGACAGCTGCGACGATGATTATGGGAATGACGGATACAAACGTCATAGGGACAACAATGAAGAGCAGAAATCCCGTTGCCTTATTCGCTGCGGTGTGAGGGAAGCTGCAGCGCCCGTACATCACGAGGGCTGATATTTGACTCATGACTTTTATCACGACAATTATCCCAGCCCACAGCCATAACCATTGCGGCAGTTCGAGTATCGGCAGGAGCGTCCAGGCACAACACACCACGAAGCAGATGTCTGCCAAACTATCCAGCAATGCTCCCTTTTTGGTGACGCACTTCAGTTTCCTTGCCAGCCATCCGTCGGCTATGTCGCTGATGCCGCAGAGAACATAGATTATCCAAAAACTATCATTCGCCACATCACAAAGGAGCAGACTTAAAGAGCCTGCAATCCTAAGCAGCGTTATGATGTTAGGCAACTGTTTCATTTCCGCCAGCGTTTTAGCATTGGGTAGAAGCCGCGCATCATCTGCTTGTACTCTTCTTTGGTCATGGGCTTTGGCATCTGCTTGTTGACTTCATCGACGAACTGGGCGCAATGCTCTATCATCTCATCCATCGTACATTCCTGCAGGAATTTGCCATCCTTGTAGCAGTACTGGCAGTAGTCGAAGTTCGTGCTGCCGTCAGCGTTCGTGCCGCAGTCCTCGATGCGTGTCAATGGCATGCCGCAGCTCTGACAGAACTGAGGAAGTTGTCCCTCTTGGAATGCTTTCTCCTTCTTGGGGAAGGTGGCTTCGTATGCCTCGAAAGCCTCTGGATTCTCGTCGGCTACGAAATAACCTTTGGGTGGGCAATAAGTTCCTTCACGATTGCCCCAATAGCCAGGGATCAGTTCCTGAGCGAGAAAATATGGCACTTCTGAATCGCGAGGCTCTGCATGATAGTGAATCTTCATCTTGCTGGCAAGATCGAAACCTGCATGCTTGTAAAACTCGATATTTCCTTCCATTTGCAGAAGACCTATACCCATCTCCTTGGCTTTCTCTATTGCATACTGCAGCAGCTTCAGACCATAGCCCTTGCGCTTGTAGTCAGGATGAATGCTGATGGGGCCGAAAGTCCACGAAGGGAACACGGTTCCATCGTCAAGCGTAATCTCTGCTTTGGAGAACATCACATGACCGATGATCTTGTTATCCTCCATTCCCGACGTGCCGTCGCCTACCCGTAGCCTTTCCATCACAAAATCGAGATCAGGGATGAAGTCTGGATTCGTTCTCTACTGATTGAGCACGTAATGCTCTGTGCATCCTGGACGATAGACGTTCCAGAATGCCTCTCGCGTCAGTTTATCAAACTCGCGATAATCTTTTGGTTCTTCTAATCTGATATTATTCATATTGTATATAT
>JAGCNQ010000043.1 GCA_017645845.1 Bacteroidaceae bacterium | reverse complement strand
TTCGACGTATATTACAACAGACTTGAGAGCACCTCTGCAGTTGTAACGCTTTGCGACGCAAATGGCGATGCAGCCACCTACGACTGGATTCAGGTAGGGTTGGATGAGAACAAAGACATCACATTCTCCGTCACCCAGAAGAATCCCAACACTACAGAGCGTACTGCTTATGCAATACTCAGCGTAGAAAAAGATGGCGACCACTATTTCACTCCCGTCATTGCTGTAACCCAGGAAGCACCTATCAAGGTTACAATCTCTTCTGTCGGCTATAGCACACTCTATTATGGCAGCCGCAATCTCGAAGTTCCTGCCGGTGTAACTGCTTATACCTATACAGTTGGCACTAAGTTGGAAGTGAGTCAGGCCTATAGCGAAGGCGCTATTATTCCTGCTCGCACAGGTGTTGTGCTGAAGGGTAATGCAGCTGATCATTACTTCTATGAAACAAATGACGAAGGCACACGAGATGGTAACAACAAATTGAGAGGTTCCGATGCAGAGGAGGTCACCTCTGGCGGCACTTACTACTATGCTCTGACGCTAGACAAAGATAGTAATCCCAATAGTGTAGGCTTCTACTGGATGAACGAAACTGGCACTACCTTTACTAATGGTGCTCACAAAGCTTATCTTGCGCTCGACAAGAAATTCTCAGATTTAGCTAATGGTACGTCTGGCAATGTGAAGGGTTACGTTGCTCTGCCTGGCGAGGACGACCCAACAGCGATTGAAAACGTTAACGTTAACGTTGACCTTAACGAGGCTATCTACAATATTGCTGGTCAGCGTATGAACAAGATGCAGAAGGGCATCAATATCGTGAACGGAAAGAAGATTCTTAAGTAGACCCCCTCTAACTCCCCCCCTGGAGGGGGAGAATATGAAAGGATAGTGTAAAAAGTTATAATGCCCCCATCTCCTCCCCTTACGGGGAGGCTGGGAGGGGTCCTTAAATAGAATTAAGACAATGAAAAAGACATATATTTCCCCAAAGAATATCTTAGCAGATATGATGCCTGAGACAATGATTGCCTTATCCGGTCACGATGAGGCGGGCGATGGGAACCAGCTCACAAAAGAATACGCTGGCGACAATAGCTCTGCTGGCACAAGCGGCAAGAGCATTTGGGACAACGAATGGTAATTCCATTAGAACGAAGGGCGATTACGATATACGATGTACGAAAGACGATATACATTTGAACGATATACGATGTACGAAAGACGATAAACCGTAAACGGTAAACAGTAAACGATATCATATAATGTAGTCGGACTTTGGAAATGAATAAAGGGTTGCCCGCCTGACCGTAATGGTCGGGCGGGCTGCTTTTTGTCTGGTACCAAAGGCCCTAGCGGGATTTGATAATAGTAGGTTCAGAAGAAACAGACGTCGCTGATGACATAGGAGCCAACGTGGTCGTTTAGCTTCTGTGCAATACGTTTGTGCTCCATCATCAGGTTCTGCCGGAGGGGAGCGCTGGTAATTTGCACTTGCAGTTTCCCTTCGCGTACAAAGACCTGTCTGGTATAGCGACTGATGACATTGCCCATAACCTCCGGCCAAGCCTGAGTAATCCGATACTCAAGCAGCGGAGTCTCCAGACCTTCCTCGCGCAAGAATGCCAGCAGGGCATCGCCCATCGAAGTAGCACCTTTAAACATTAATATATTTATTTAACTTTCGCAAGCTCCGCTTGCCTTGTAGATAGAGGAAGTAAAAAAAAGATAGATGAAGATAAAAGACAATAGTTTTGCTGCAGAATAACCACCAACAGAGTATCGTTCTCTAACTTCGCCGCTAAAGCGGCATATCTTTCTTTATCTTCTTATTTCTACAACACATGCGAAACTTCAGCTACTTAATTAAACCTTTCAACTTCTCAACTTTTCAACGTCCATTACCTTTCCTTTTTCAACGAGGAATATCCTGTTATCCCCTTCCATTGATGCCAGAATAGCGTCCAAATGATCACGGTTGGTGTCCGTGATGAATATCTGCCCGAAGCGTTGACCACTGACCAATTTCACAATCTGCTCTACCCTACTGGCATCAAGCTTGTCGAAAATATCATCGAGCAGCAGCAGGGGTGTCGTACGGGTTCCAGTACGGCTCAAGAAGTCGAACTGCGCCAATTTCAAGGCAATAAGGAAGGTCTTGCTCTGCCCCTGGGAACCTTCGCGGCGAACAGGATACCCCCCTTGCAGCATCTCCAGGTCATCCTTATGAATGCCGTGAAGGGAATAGCCGACAGCCCGGTCCTTAAAGCGATTCTCGGTAAGCTGTTCCATCAAAGGACCACGCTGCAGGTGTGATACATAACGCAACTCCACCTGTTCATGCAACAACGATATCTGGTTATAGAACTGCTGGAAGACAGGTATCAGCTCGGTGATGTATTCGTTACGCTTTTCGTAGATATATGCTCCTTCGCGGGCCATTTGTTCTTCCCAAAGCAGCATGACTTCAGGGTCGGGTTCCTGTTCCTGCTTGAGCATAGCATTGCGCTGCTGCAAAGCCTTGTTGTAACGCATCAGCGACTCGGTATAGACAGGGTCGTACTGACAGATAACCATATCGATGAAGCGACGGCGTTCCTCGCTGCCTCCCGCCACAAGCATCTGGTCGGCAGGCGATACCATAACGAGCGGAATCAGACCTATGTGCTCAGAGATACGGCGGTAGGCCTTCTTGCCTCGTCGGACAATCTTCTTCTGCCCCACCTTCAAGCCACAATGGATGTCCTCCTCTGTCCCGTCCTCGTGTTCGTAGCGCCCTTGTAATGACATGAACTCGCAGCCGTGCCGGACACTCAGCATATCGATACTGCTGCTGTAACTGCGACAGAAGCTCAGGAAGTGAATAGCATCCAGCACATTCGTCTTGCCCTCGCCATTGTTGCCGATGAAACAATTCAGCTTGGGCGAGAAATGCAGTTCCGCCTCTGCAATGTTCTTATAATTAAATATAGTAAGGTCTGTCAGTCTCATTTCCGACACAAAGATAAGAAAAGATTAGGGATTAGGGATTAGGGATTATAGAAAAAGAACGAAAACGGGATGAAAACAAATAATTTTTCACTTTTCACTTTTCTCTTTTCACTTTTTGTTGTATCTTTGCACGCAAAATTTAACGAAAACCATAAAAAAATGTCTAAGAAAAAACTAAAGAAACAGGTTAACGAGTTCGATGAGACCATCGCAGCCTCCAGATCATTCTACGAGAAAAACAAGAAAGCAATCCTCTACGGAGGTGGCGGTCTGCTGTTTATCATTATTGCAGTCCTCCTCATCCATCAGTTCTACATCACTCCGCGCAACAACCGTGCCAACGAGAGCATCTTCCGCGCTGAACAGGCCTTCGTTGATGGCAATTACGATAAGGCTTTGAACGGTGACGGCGATAACATGGGCTTCCTTTCTATTGTCGATGAATTTGGAAATACAAAGGCTGGCAACATTGCTTGCCTCTATGCAGCCAAGTGCTATGCAGCTACTGAGAAGTATCAGGAAGCTATCGATATGCTCAACAAGTTCAGCGGCTGTGGTGATGCCCTGATCAGTCCTGCTGCCATTGCTCTCAAAGGTAACTGCTACGCCGAACTCGGAGAAAACGAGAAGGCTGTAGAGCTGCTCGTAAAGGCCGCTAATGAAGCTGACAACAACATCATCAGCCCCACCTGTCTGCTGCAAGCCGGTCAGATTTACACGGCTCTCGGTCAGAATGACAAGGCTCTTGACTGCTACAATCAAATTAAGAGCAAATATCAGCAGAGCAACGCTTACTACGAGATAGACAAGTACATCGAAGCTGCAAAGTAAATTGTACATTTTAAACCGTTAACACTAACATTTACTTTGGCTTCTTTTCTACATAATCTATCCGACTACGATACCCACTCCGTGCCTGATGCAACAGGCATGAGGGTGGGTATTGTTGTCAGCGAGTGGAATGAAAAGATAACAGGTGCCCTGCTGGAAGGAGCCTGTCAGACACTCATCAAGCATGGTGTCCGCGAGGAGGACATCACGGTCAAGCCTGTTCCGGGCAGTTTTGAACTGGTATATGGAGCTGCGCGATTTGTTAATTCCGGACAGGTAGATGCTGTTATTGCTATTGGGTGCGTCATTCGTGGTGACACCCCCCACTTTGAATACATCTGTCAGGGGGCAACTCAGGGGTTGACCGACCTGAATCGCGAGGGCAAAGTGCCCGTCATCTATGGCCTGCTCACCTGTAACACCCTCGAACAGGCACAAGAGCGTTGCGGCGGAATGCTCGGCAACAAAGTCGACGAATGTGCTGTCACCGCCATAAAGATGGTTAAAGGCTGGGAATAAGCCGAGACCAAGAAGATAAGAAAAGCGCTGCTCAGGACTCACCTCCGAGCAGCGCTTTTGCTATTGTTATTATGACTTGTGGCCAGCTTACTTTAACTTCATTAACTTCTCTAACTCCTTAACTTCTTATTTCTTCTGGTGCACCCAGCCATCGGGACCTATCTCAAGTCGGAAAAGGACAGCTTTGCGACCTTCTTTGTAGCGGTTCACATAATACGCATGACAGAGGTAGTACATCTCTCCATCAGGAGTCCGCACCATTGTGCCGTGACCACAGCTCTGAAGACCCTCTAAATCTCCCTTAAAGGGAGACTTACTATTCTCCCCATTTAAGGGGGAATCGGGTGTATTCTGTCCTTCAAGGATGGGATTCTTCTCGTATTTCTCCCACGGACCTTGAAGCGAATGGCTGCGTGCCACACTGACAGCATAGTCGCTCTTGGGTGAACAGCAGTCACGGATGGAATAGAGGATGTACCACCAGTCGCCCTGACGGAAGATGCACTGTCCCTCCATTCCCTGCCGCTCATCGTCGCGCAACAGCATGAACGGTTCACCTTGCAGATGCAAGCCATCCTCCGAAAGACGCTGGCAAAGTAGCTCGATGGGCCGTTTGCTTGGGTCAAGTCCGTATGCTTTCCATGAGATATAGAGTTGTGTGCCGTCGCGAAAGACATAGGCATCAATGGCTTCGTTGGTGGTACGGACCAGTGGTCCATAATCCTTGAATGTCCCTTCCGGCCCTTCTGCCATCGCCACACCGACACAACTTGTGCCGTCACTCTTCTGGCGAGCCGTGTAGTAGCACATTGTCCGCCCACAGAGGTCGAAGAGTTCTGGCGCCCAGAAACTGCCGTCGGTCCATTCGGGCCACTGGTCGAAGACAAATCCCATCGGTTCCCAAGTCTGCAGGTCTCTCGAGCGGTAACGCTGATAAGCCTGCGGTTTGTTGCCCGATGTGGCAGCAGCATAATAGATGTCACCCACTCGGATAACCGATGGGTCAGGTGCGTCGGCATCAATGACGAGAAGACCCTCTAAATCTCCCTTAGAGGGAGACTTCTTGTTAACTTTCCCTTTGGCCGTCGAGCGCTGTAAGGAGGAGTTAAAGGGGGTCTGGGGATAGACAATTTCAGGGCCCTTCTTCGTCCATTTCAGAGGCACACTGGTGAGCAGCCAATGTCGGCCGTGGGTATTGTTTCCCTGATAGAAAAGGTGCGTCTGTCCCTGTTTGTCACGATAGACACAAGGATGTCCGCTCTCGCTCTCGTTCCATTCGCCAGGCAGCCCATTTGCCAGAAATGGCCTTTCAGAGCAGCGTTGCCATTTGATTCCATCTTTGCTGACCGACAGTCCTATCTGCTGCGGACAGTTGTTATAGTCAGCCGCATAGAACATATAGAGTTTGCCCTTATGCTCTATGACCGTAGCACCTTCTGTGCACTTGCCTTCCCAAGGAAGTTCGGGTTGTAAGATAGGAGCATCCGCAGCCAGCGTCCAGTCGCTGCGACGGAAATCAGTGCCGAGCGGAGCCGTTGCTACACCAAGCAACTGACGTTCGAACTGAGGGTCGCGCGTAGCGAAATAGAGAAAGTACTTGCCCTTGAAAGCGATGACCTCAGCATCAATGGCACGTCCGCAGTTCCAAGAGCCTGTAGGTCGGAAGATGGGGTTTGTACTGTCACGCACGAAGGAAAGTCCGTCCGTACTCCAAGCATGACAAATGGCATCTGTACGTCCTCCGCCGTAAGTCTGGTAGAAGAGATGGATGGTATCGCCTCGCACGATGGCACCAGGAGCACAGAGTCCCTTTGCCTCGTAGTCGGCCTGCGGTGTTATCTCGCCTATCCGTTTCCATCCGCGAAGGTCCTGGCTCTCGGCAATGCCTATGTTCCAGCCCTCCCAGTCCCTGCTATTGTGGGGCGGTATGCTGTAGTACATCAGGTATCGCCCTCCGTGAAAGACGACAATCGGGTCTTTGGCAAAAAGCGTTCCGGTTCGCGTATCATCACCATAGATAAACTCGTAGGCTTGGCAGAATGTGCAGACGAGGAAAAGCAACGACAGCGAGAGGAATCGTAAGTGTTTCATTTTTCTGACTAATTAAGAATAAAGAATTCGCAAATATATAAAATAATTATGTATTTAAAGTTAAGAATTGAGATTTATTTTATATCTTTGTCGAAAAATAAGCTTTATGTCAAAACATCCACTCCCATTCTTTTTTCTAATGGTTTCGTATCAGGCTCTTGCCATCGACACCCAAGTGCCAGCATTGCATTGGACACTGCCAACCACTCTGCATGAATTAAGGAACAATAGGCAGGGAGCAGGAGAATTGTTATTAGCGGATGGCCAATCGTCCAATGAAATTCCTGTTTCCATTATGTGCCAGAGGGTGTCAGATAACTCAACAGTGCAAGCTGAAGCTGTCAATGTAACCAAAGAAGAAAGATATTGGACAGTGAAGCGGGACCTCTCGCTTGCAAGCGTTCCATATATCACCCTTGGTCTTGCTGCCCACGCCATCAAGAGAGATATTCGCAAGGTAAACAACGACATCAATGAAGGGTTCCACAACAGGGCCGATGACTACATACAATATGCGCCTATGGTGCTCACATGGGGTCTGAAAGCCACAGGTTACGAAGGACGCTCCGCGTGGGGAAGACTGCTGGCAAGCAATGCTCTCTCCGCAGCCATCATGGCAGGTTTGGTCAATGGTATCAAGTATTCTGCAGCAGAAGAAAGGCCCGACGGCTCCACATCCAACTCCTTCCCCTCCGGCCACACCGCTACAGCCTTCATGGCTGCCACCATCCTGCACAAAGAGTACGGTCTTACACGCAGCCTCTGGTACAGCGTAGGCGGCTATGCAGTTGCTACGGGTATCGGTGCCTTCCGTGTGATGAACAACCGCCACTGGGTGAGCGACGTGATGATGGGGGCCGGCATCGGTATTCTCTCGACAGAACTGGGCTATGCTCTCTCCGACCTTATCTTCAAGGACAAATACACGTTACGTCGTGAAATGGAAAACCTAAACGATGTGAGTGAACACCCGTCGTTCTTCTCGCTACAAGCGGGTGTGGGCTTCATGCTGGGCAGCAAAGGCATACCCGACGACATACCTGCAGCAGGCGGTCCGAACAGCATCAAGCATGGCATAAGCTCGGTGATAGGTGCAGAAGCCGCCTATTTCCTGAATCCATATCTGGGCTTCGGCCTGAGGGCACGCATCATCAGCACCGCCGTCAGACCGCATTGGGATGGTACTGCCGACATCTGGACATCAGGCATGTTGCATTACAATCCTAGAACTGACCAATATGAACATCCCCACCCTGCCGATGCAAACTACAAACACGGCAATAGTATGCATAAGGACCAACTGTCGAGCTTCGACCTCATGGGCGGCGTCTATGGCCAGTTGCCGCTGAACAAGCGGATGAGCCTAGGAGCGAAGTTGCTTTTCGGCCATCGGCAAAGCGGTGATGTGTGGTACTGGGCAAATATGTCAGGCAACGACGATGACAATGAGTCACTTCTGATGGACTTCCTGACAGAACTGACAAAAGTGGAAGAGAAGAAGGACATCAACACCTATGACCGCGTGCAGTCAATTGACCTGGATGGTAAAGGCAGTTTCATGTTCGGCACAGGCATCAGCTTCTCATACGCCTTGAAACATAATATCGTATGGCGTTTCTGCCTTGACTACGACGTCACCCGTTCCCGCTACGAATATGAATACACAAACTTCAGCCTCGTAGATTTAGCCAACCGCCATCTATCGAACCCAGATGATGACACTGATGGTTTTTTCTCAGAGGCAGAAGGAAACTTTCGTCGCGCCTTGCATCAGCTCACTCCAAGCTTTGGGATTTGTTTCTCGTTTTAAAAGAACAGAATAAAGAAGTTAACTTCCTTAAACTTCTTAAACCTCTTAAACCTTTCCTTCAATAGGATTCCTCTTCGTTGGGGAAATCACCAGTCTTGACATCGGTGACATACTGGCCGACGGCATCTGTAATGATGGTGGAGAGGTCAGCATAACGGCGCAGGAACTTGGGGGAGAAGCCTTTGTTCATGCCCAGCATATCGTGAACGACCAGAACCTGACCGTCGGCTTGACCTGCTCCGATACCGATAACAGGCACTTTCACCTGCTCGCAGACCTTCTTTGTCAAAGCTGCAGGAATCTTCTCCAAAACAATGGCAAAGCAACCTAAATCGTTGAGAAGCTTGGCATCACTGAGTAACTTCTGAGCCTCTGCCTCTTCCTTTGCACGAACAGCGTAAGTACCAAACTTATTGATACTCTGCGGTGTGAGTCCTAGATGTCCCATCACAGGGATGCCGGCATCGAGGATAGCTCGAATGGTATCTTGTATCTCTATGCCACCCTCTAATTTGAGGGCATCACAACCACTCTCCTGCATGATGCGAATGGCGTTCTTCACGCCTTCGGTGGAATTGACCTGATAAGTGCCGAATGGCATATCGCACACTACAAGGGCACGCTTCACACCACGTGTCACACTACGGGCATGATAAATCATCTGATCGATGGTGATAGGGAGTGTGGTCATATTGCCAGCCATCACATTGCTGGCACTATCGCCAACAAGAATGATATCTATGCCAGCCTGGTCAACAATCTGTGCTATCGTATAATCATAGGAGGTCAGCATGGCAATCTGCTGCCCCAGCTCCTTCATTTCTATAAGACGGTGAGTCGTCACCTTGCGTGTATCGCTTACCAAATATCCGGACATAATCTTAAGTTAAGAATTAGAAGTTGAGTGTTGTGTCTTTGAAATTTCGTGCAAAAGTACAACAAATAAATGAAAAGTGAAAAGTGAAAGTGAAAAAATATAGGAATTATAAAACAACAATGAATTATAGACTATGAACTATGAACTTTTTTTCGTACCTTTGTACGAAATCATACATTTCATGGAGCAATCTCTCACCATATACAAAGCATCGGCAGGTTCGGGAAAGACTTTCGCATTGGCCGTCGAATACATTCTACAACTGCTGATGCCGAATGCTGAGCATGAATTCGAGCACACGCTGGCCGTGACCTTCACTAACAAGGCGACTGCCGAGATGAAGAGCCGCATTCTGGAAACGCTCTATGGTCTGAAGCATAATCTGCAGGAGACGCAACCCTATATGGATGCCATCTTGAAGCGTCTGAACGAGAACGGCACGCCACTCTCCATCTCACAGATAAACACAGGGGCAGGCAAAGCACTCACAGCCATCCTGCATGACTACTCGCATTTCCGTGTGGAGACTATTGACTCGTTCTTCCAAAGCATACTACGCAATATGGCCCGTGAACTCGGACTTGCTGCCAACCTACAGGTTGAGCTCTCGCACGACGAGGTGATAGCAAGTGCTGTTGACAGCCTCATTGAGACGATGGACAGTAAGCCCGAAGTAGAACAATGGGTAATGGATTATATACATGAACAGATAGAAAGCGGCGACAAATGGGACATCATCGGGCCACTCAAAGAGTTTGCAGGCAACATCTTCCGTGAGGAATACCAGCAACGCGACGAGAAGGAATTGAAGCGCATTAGCGACACGAACATAGTTAATGGCTTCAAACGCAAGATGCAGGCTCTTCGAAAGAATGCTGAGCAAGATGTGCAGCAGGCTGTGGATGATTTAATAAGTCAGATAGAGAATAGCCCCCTGACTTTCGATAAAATCTATCAGGGAAAGAGCCTTAAGAAATTCCTCCTTGAAGCAAGAGAGATGAAAAGCGATGGGCCTTCGGCATCCACTTTGGCACAGGTGAATGGTGAGAAGCCGTTTCCCCTCGCAGCATACAAGAACAATCCGGATTGCCTGACTGCTGCAGAAGCACTGCAGACAACACTACGGAATCTTATTGACTTCTACACGGCTCAGCGCAAGATATATCTTTCCGCAACCCTCGCTCTTCGACATCTTGGGCCGCTCCGTCTGCTGGTATATATAGATGAGCGTGCACGAGAGATAGAGGGTGACGCAGGTCGCTTCACGCTTAGTTCCACACCTGCATTGCTTAGCAAAATGATTGAAGGCAGCGATGCACCTTTCATTTTCGAAAAGATAGGTACATTCATCAACTATGTAATGATTGACGAGTTCCAGGACACGAGCCGTATGCAGTGGGAAAACTTCAAAAAACTGCTCTTCGAAAAACTTGCTTCAGGAGGCAAAGGACTGCTGGTTGGTGATATCAAACAGAGTATCTACCGCTGGCGCAATGGGGACTGGAAAATCCTGCATGGCATAGAAAACGAGTCAGAGCTCCAACGCTTCCATATCCAACCCAAGCCTCTCGACATCAATTACCGCAGCCATCAGACAATCATTGACTTCAACAACGCCTTTTTTCCCCCCGCCGCTGTGCTACTCGATGCCATAAGTCCCAATGAGGATATTAAACTGAGCGAATTATATGCAGATGTTGAGCAAAAGAAAAAGAAGGAGGACGGGAAGGGATATGTCAGGGTTGTACTCACTAAAGTTTCTGACGATTACATTAAAGACACTGTCTGCGATATGGCGGAACAGATACGCGAGCTACAGGCTGGCGGCCTTGAACTCAGCGAGATTGCCATCCTCATCCGTACGAATGCGATGGCGCAGCAGCTCATCGAGGGCTTCAGCCAGTATGCACCAGACATTCGACTCGTCAGTGACGAAGCTTTCCTGCTCGAAGCATCCATCAGCATACAAATGATTGTGGCGGCATTGCGTCTGCTCATTGATAAGCATCACACAGATGGCATCTCCGAGAAATACCTAATGCTGCACTATCAGCAAGATGTGCTTGGAAAAACCGATACGACTTTACAGCATATTGCTTTGCAAGAAGCAAAACAAGTCTTGCCAGAGGAGTTCATAGCACATCAAGAGGAATTGTTGCAACTGCCGCTTTATCTCTTGGCAGAACGTCTCTGGCGTATCTTTTCGTTGGGCAACATTCCTGGGGAAGATGTCTATGTGCTCACCTTCCTTGACGAGTTGCAGAACCACCTTCGCAGCGCAGGAGCCCCCGATATACAGACGTTCCTCACGGCTTGGGATGAGAAACTCCGTCTTCGTTCCATACCAGGCTCCGAAGTGGACGGTGTTCACATCCTGACCATCCACAAATCGAAAGGACTGGAGTTTCATACTGTCCTCCTGCCCTTCAGTCATTGGCAGATAGAGAGCGACCGTCAAGGGGACGTTCTTTGGTGCGATACCGATATTGTACCTTACAATGAACTCGGAGCACTCCCCATCTCCACCTATTCGCGAGATGTTCGCAGTTCGGTTTTTGCTCCTGATTACGAGAGAGAGCATTTGGAACGACGTGTGGATGCACTTGACACACTTTATGTTGCCTTCACACGAGCTGCCGCCAATCTCTATGTATGGGGCAAGACAAAGCCTTTCGATAAAATCAAAAACATCACAACTGCAGCTGACCTAATATACATGACACTCCGCAACGATGAGAACGATACGAATGAGGAGTGCTTCACATATGAGGTCGGACAGACCCAATTCAAAATTCAAAATTCAAAATCCGAAGAAGAAGAAGGAATTAATCGTCTCTCCATACTCCATCGCATGTCAGATGCTGTTGAGGTAAAAGTCGCAACAAGGAATCCAATGCTCTACTTTCTGCAGAGCAACCAGACGCAAGACTATCTGCAACAAATGAAGAATGAGGAGTTAAGAACAAAGAATAAAAGTAACTCCGATTCTTCACTCCTTAAACTCTCCCAACGCGAAGTTGGAAAACGTATGCATGAAGTGCTCAGCCGTATCAACGATGTCAGTCAGTTCGATACGGTATTTTACCAAGCTCGTCAGGAAGGCATCATCGGCGAAGGTAAAGATTGGGATACCATCATTACACGCGTCACCGAAGGCTTCCGTAATCCGCTTGTCGCATCGTGGTTCAACCAGAAGAATACTGTCTATAATGAATGTGCTGTTGCAAGCAAAGACAATGAGACAGGTCAAGTTTGCGTGCTTCGTCCAGACCGCGTCGTGATGAAGGACAGGTGCATCACCGTCATCGACTATAAGTTCGGCCATCCAAGCCGTCATTACTACGATCAAGTGGCAGCCTATATGGAACTCATGCATCGGATGTATCCTGAGCACGAAGTTAAGGGTTACCTCTGGTACATCATGGGAAAAGGACCTGTGCCGGTAAAGTTAAATGTATAGAGTTAAATGAAGTCTTTCCTCAACCTCATAGCTGCTGATATGTTGGCGCATTTCACGAACGACATGCGCAATGTGACTGTTGTGTTTCCTGGCAAGCGTGCTGGAATGTTTCTGAACCGTGAACTTGCCAGCCTGAGCGATGAGCCCGTTTGGACACCCAATTATTGCACGATGGACGACCTCTTCCAGACCCTTACACCATTACAGGTGGCCGACCAATTGGAATGCATTTGTATGCTCTATAGCATCATGCAGGAAGTGCTTGGGACGGACTATACTGAGACGCTCGATGAGTTCTGGAGCTGGGGCGAGGTACTCATGGCGGACTTTAACGACATAGACAAACATCTGGCAAATGCTCAGGCCATCTATATAAACATTGCCGATCAGGAACGCCTCAAGAATCTTGACTACCTTGACGAACATCAGCGTGAATCGTTGAAACGCTTCTTCGGACATTTTTCATTAGAAAGCAGTACGAGGTTGCAGGAAAAATTCCTAAACACCTGGAGTCACATGTACGAGATATACACGAAGCTCCACGAACGACTCCTTGCTGAAGGCAAACTTTGGGAAGGTGCTCTTTTCCGTCATGTTGTAGAGCAGATGAAGGCCGACGAGAGTCTTATTCAGAAACTTCTTGAAGGAAAACGCGCTATCGTTTTTGCAGGCTTCAATGTGCTGAATAGCGTGGAACACGCCATGATGAGCAGTATTCAACGCGAAAACAAAGCGCTATTCTACTGGGATTACGATATCTACTACTGCAACCCGAAGACAGACTATGAGGCTGGTTTCTTCATGAAACAGAACCTGCGTGATTTCCCTTGTGCTATCAGCGATACAGAACCCTTCGATAACTTCAGACACCTCAGCGATGTGACTTTCATCGCCAGCACCACCGATAACGCAGCTGCTCGCTATGCCCATTCCTGGCTAAGCAATTCAAAATTCAAAATCCAGGATTCAAAAAACTCGTCAACCTCTCCTACTGCCATTATCCTTTGCAACGAGGCATTGATGCAACCAGTTCTTCACGCTATTCCTGAGTCAGCAAAAGAGGTTAATGTGACGATGGGATTCCCTATCGCAGACACACCAGTATATGGTATTCTCATGGCTCTGCTCAAACTTCAGATAGAGGGCTATGATGCTGAACGAGGGCGTTTCCGCTATCCCTTCGAACAGACACTGCGCAGGCAGCCGCTCTTTGAACTACTTCGGGAAGAAGATTGTTTTGTCTATCAGGGCGATAGTACGACGAAACTGCTTGACTATCTGCTTATACACATACGTCAAATTGGTATACATTATGCCCAAATTGAAGAACCCAACATCTTCGAACAGCTATACAGCGAGACCGTCTTTCGTTGCGACAGGATGCTACAGACCCTCTCGAACTTTCTCTTAAAGGGAGAGGATTTAGGGCAGAAAGCCTCCACTTTAAGGGGAGGTTTGGAGGGGTCTCTCCTCCGTCGTCTCCTGCGTCAGATGATGTCGAGTGCAAAAATACCATTCCACAGCGAACCCGACCGCGGTCTACAGATGATGGGCGTACTCGAGACACGCTGCTTGGACTTCAAACAAATGCTTCTGCTATCTGTGGAAGAAGGCAACCTACCACGAAGTACGCACACAAATTCTTTTATTCCAGAGAGTCTGCGTGATGCATTCGGCATGACCACTCAACGCCACCGCATCGCTGTCTATGCATACTACTTTTATCGTCTGGTACAAAGATGCGAGCATCTCACATGTGTCTATAATGAGAGTACTAACGATGGTGTCCAACACGAGATGTCCCGTTTCCTGCGACAGATGCTTGCCGAAACGGACATCCCTATTCATACCCGTTGGTTGCGTTGTGAGCCGAAGGTAAATACTACGCATCCTATCGAGGTGGAGAAAACTACGAAGGTGATGGAACGGCTGTGCCAACGCTACGATCAAAACCTGCCCGATGGCGAACACATTATGCTCAGTCCATCAGCCATTAACACCTACATGGACTGTCCAATGCAGTTTTATTTAAATAATGTGCTGCGTATCCGTCGCGAAGAAGACCCAGAGGAAGGCATCTCTGCAGATATCATCGGCACCATCTTCCATGATACTGCTGAGTTCTTCTACAAATGGCTGCAAGAGCGCTTTAACACGGACAATATCAGCGCTGACATGCTATGTGAAAGGAAAGGAAAAGACACGTTCGTTATTAAAGAAACCATTCACAAGGAACTGCAGCTCATGCTACACACCGCTTTCGATGTCTGCTGGTTCCACCCAACAGATGATTTCGATCGATTACCCATTTTCAGGCAGCGCTTCCAAAAGGCAAAGGGAATCACTGCTAACAATATCTACAAAGGTACAGTCCTTATCGCTCATGATGTCCTGTTACGTTACCTGCATGGGCTTATCCGCTATGATGCTCGCCACGCACCTTTCCGAATCATCGGTACAGAGGAAGAACGAACTATAGAATTCAATATAAATAAAATAAAAATCAAAGTAGGAGGTCGCATAGACCGTATTGACGAATGGGAGGAACATCTGCGCATTGTGGATTATAAGACAGGGGCGCACGAGCCCAAGAAGGAGAAGATAAAGATGGAGAATGTGGTGAGCCTGGACAAGACACACGAACGCTATTACTTGCAAACCTTCCTCTATGCATTGGCTGAAATGAAGGAAACTGAGGCCACACTACCTATTCAGCCCATACTCTTCTTCCCTATCAAAGCGGCGGCAAGCGATTATGATCCTTCACTTATGATTGACGGAAAGGTGGTCGATGACTTTGCCGCTCAATATGCCGAAGCCTTTCGGGAGAGCCTGCAGAATATTCTTTCCGATATTTTCGATTCCGCAAAACCCTTCACCTGCACCAACGATTCAAAAGTATGTGAATACTGCAAGTTGCAATTGCTGTGCGGAAAAAAGCAATCTTTCAACTCGAAATAACATAACAACATAATAACGATATAATTACTTAATAACTAAATCCACTTTCACTATGAACTACAAAACTTTTTTATGCATGTTGCTGTTTGTCCAATGGTCAATGGTCAATGGTCAATGGTTAAAGGCCCAGCCACTTTGCATTCCTGGTGTTCAGGAGATGAAAACAGCGCAAGGCACTGTCGAGGTCGAGAAATTCGCCACTATTACTTACGACAATCCTTCACTCCAATCTGTGGCCGATTACCTGAACAAGGCTTGGGAAAACACAAACCCCACTTCTTCGCAGAAGAAAGGCTCTGCAAATGCCATATTCCTCTCTCTGAAGGCCGACAAGAAACTCGGCAACGAAGGCTATCGTCTTTCCATCAGTCCGAATGGCATCACCATTCAAGCCGCTTCGATGCGCGGTGCTCTATGGGGAGCACAGACCTTGATTCAGATGAAACAGACAAGCTACCTCAACTCTGGTGGAGTCAGGAAAAGGCTCTTACCTTGCGGAACCATCACTGACAAGCCCGACTACCCCATTCGTGGCATGATGCTCGACGTTGGCCGCAAATTCTACCCAATGAGCTACCTGTATTCGCTTGTCAATGTGATGTCCTACTACAAGATGAACTGCTTGCAGATACATCTCAACGACAATGGTTTCCACGATATCTTCCACGGAAAGTGGGAAGAGACTTACGCAGCCTTCCGAATGGAGAGCGACTTCTTCCCAGGCCTTACTGCAATCGACGGTTCCTACTCGAAACAGGAGATGCGCGACTTCATCCGCTATGCCGAGTCAATGGGCGTGGAGATTATTCCCGAGATTGATGCCCCGGCACATTGCCTTTGCTTCACCCAATACCGTCCTTCGCTTGCTAGCAAGGACTACGACCCTGCCCATCTCGACCTTCGAAACCCCGAAGTCGTACCTTTCCTCGACAGCCTCTACGCCGAGTACCTTGGTGGCCCCGACCCTGTCTTCTGTGGTCCTCGCTTCCACATTGGCACAGACGAGTACAGCAATAAGGACAAAGCCGTTGTGGAGTTATTCCGCGAGCTGATTGTCCACCTCATCGGCACCGTCAAAGGCTATGGCAAGCAGCCCGTCTTCTGGGGCTCTCTGACCCATGCAAATGGTGAGACACCAGTTCCCTCCGATGGCGTATGGATAAGCCTTTGGCACAATCGCTATGCTCAGCCAGTTGATATGCGCAAGCAAGGTTTCCACATGATTTCCATCAACGACCACCACGTCTATATCGTGCCTGCAGCAGGTTACTATTACGACTATCTCAACCATAAATGGCTCTACCAGCATTGGGTTCCCGAGTTGATGGACAAGGAACTCTTCGCACGCCAAGACCCGTATGTTGAGGGCGGTATGTTTGCCGTCTGGAACGACATCATCAAGAATGGCATCTCTGTTGGCGACACGCACGATCGCATCCTGCCTGCTATCCAGGTCATCTCTGAGAAATGCTGGCACGGATTGGTCGACACCACCGATGTGGCTTGGGAGAAGTGGCAGAGTTTCTCCCGGATGCTCGATGACGGACCTCTCACCGATGAGATAGGCCGAAAGAGCATGGTCAACCATATTGACCTGAAGCCCAACATAACCATCTTTAATCCTAAGGGGTCACTCTTCAACATTCATCAGATAGGCTATCCCTACACCATAGAGTTTACCATCGACTGGGCAGACGAGAAGCCCGGCACAGTGCTTTGCACGAGCGAGCGCAGCACATTCTACCTCTCCGACCCCGTCAAGGGCATGCTTGGCTTCAGCCGTGACGGTTACCTCTACAATTTCAAGTATCGCGGCAAGGCAGGCAAACGCGAGACCTTGAAACTGGAAGGCGACAACAAGGGCATCACACTCTTTGCAGACGGGAAGAGAGTGGAGCGCCTTGACCCCGATGTGCTTTACAAGCACGACGGCAAAGGCAGCTATAAGATTATGCGAACCCTCGTCTTCCCCTTGCAGGAAACGGGCAACTTCCGCAGCAAAATCACGAACTTTAGTGCATGGAGATAGAAAGACAACAGACCTTCCGCGACTACAATCGCGCCTTGATGCTAAAGCATTCAAGAACATACAATAGACCTTTATGAAAAAAATCCTATTTAGCCTCCTTGCTTTGCTTATTGCGGGGAGCACTTACGCCAAGACCGACAAGTCGGGCTACCCAATCACTCCTGTTCCTTTCACTGCCGTAAAGGTTGCCCCGAACTCTTTCTGGGGGCAACGCCTTCAGGCCAGTCGCGATGTCACCATTCCTCTGGCATTCAGCAAATGCGAAACGGAACATCGTTACGATAACTTCTTGCAGGCTGCAGAACACATTAAGGATTCCAATAAGACTTTCCAAGTAACAATGGGATTTCCCTTCGATGATACGGACCCCTACAAGACGTTGGAGGGCGCAGCTTATCTGATGCAGACGCACCCCAACGCCATTATCAATGGCGAACCTATCGACCAGTACTGTGACCGCGTGATAGGCATCATCGCCTCAGCACAAGAGCCAGACGGATATCTCTATACTGCCAGAACACAAAATCCCGAGAAGCCTCACAGTTGGTCGGGCGCCAAACGTTGGGTGTCTGTGGAAGACGGTTCACACGAGCTTTATAACCTGGGACATCTGTGCGAAGCTGCTGTGGCGCACTACAACGCCACGGGCAAACGGAACCTATTGGATATTGCCATCCGCTTTGCCGATTGTGTATGCCGCGAGATTGGTCCCAAGTCGGGACAAGCCAATGTAGTACCTGGACATCAGATAGCCGAGATGGGATTAGCCAAACTATACATCGCTACCGGTGACCGAAAATACCTGGAACAGGCCAAGTATTTCCTTGACCAGCGAGGAACGGTGAATCCCGCATGGCAGGACATTGGTAATGGAGGCTACAGAGATGCTGATGGCTACATTCACCGCACGAATCAGTACTCGCAGAGCTATAAGCCTGTGACGGAACAAGCCGAAGCCGTTGGGCATGCCGTCCGCGCTGGATATATGTATGCCGGAATGGCCGACGTGGCTGCCTTGACGGGCGATGCCTCCTATATCCAGGCCATTGACCGTATCTGGGGTAATATTGTGGGGAAGAAATACTACATCACTGGCGGTGTGGGAGCTACTGGAGACGGGGAGCGCTTCGGAGACGACTATGAACTGCCCAACCTGACCGCCTATTGCGAGACGTGTGCCGCCATCGCACAGGTGTATCTCTTCTACCGTCTCTTCCTACTGCATGGAGAGAGCAAATATTATGACGTTCTGGAGCGCACGCTTTACAATGGTGTCATCTCCGGCATCTCCATCGATGGAGGACGCTTCTTCTACCCCAACCCGCTGGAGTCGAACGGCGGATACGAGCGCCAGCCCTGGTTCGGATGCGCCTGCTGCCCCTCAAATGCTGCTCGCTTCATTCCCTCGCTGCCCCAGTACATTTATGCCGTTCGGGACAAATCACTCTACATAAACCTCTTTGCTAGCAACGAGACCACCGTGAAAGTGGGCGGAAAAGTTGTCAGCCTCAAGCAGGAAACTAATTACCCATGGGACGGTGACGTTACGCTTCGCATAGAAAAGAATAAGGCTGGTAAGTTTGCCCTGAAGATTCGTATTCCCGGATGGGTGCGTAATAAGGTTGTACCATCAGATCTTTACAAATACGCTGATGGCAAGCAAACGAACTATAGTATTACCGTAAGCGTTAATTCTAAGCGCACGCCAATATTCCCAGAAATAAGTGATGACGGCTATTGCACGATTGTACGGAAGTGGAAGGAAGGCGATGAGGTACAGTTACATTTCGACATGGAACCCCGTTTAGTACAAGCCAACGAGCAGGTGGAGGCCGACCATGGCAGGGTTGCCATCGAACGCGGACCGCTGGTTTATTGTGCCGAATGGCCCGACAACACCGGCGATGTGCTGGAGGCAAAGATTGAGGGAAGGCCTAGTTACAGCTTGGGAAAGAAGGAGATTGCACAGACAGACGTTGTCACCATCAGCACACAGGGTCTTACCCTCATCCCCTACTACGCCTGGGCCCACCGCGGCAAAGGACATATGGCAATATGGTTTCCTACAGCCTCTGCGAAGTGAACTTTGTGAACTTCTGCAAACCGGAAAATCAAAAGCAAACTATTGCAAACAAAAAAGTTTGGTGGGTTCGTTTTTTCCCTGTAATTTTGCAGCATGAATCAACTGATGATGATATTAACCCATCGCGAAATCTTCCTTATTATTATAGGGAGTATTACCTACATTGCGCTCTTCGTAGTGACGGTGCAGAACAGCCGACGAAAAATTCTGCTGCTGCGCCAGAGACTGGAAAAGATACACTCAATGCAGGAGGAACAAGAGGCCATGAGTATGCAGCGCATTGAGCAGAACCGGCAGAAGATAGCCGAACTGGAAGACCTGTTGCAGAAGATGGGCGACGAAAATTCTATGCTCCGTCTAGAACTGGAGGAGAAGAAAGCACGATTGGGCTATGCCAACACAATGGCTATCATTGAAAACGAAAAAAGGCAACAGGCAGAGACAGCTATATTCAGTTCGGACATATACCTAAAACTGAAGCGGCTAATGGTCGAGGGAAGAAGCCTGAGCGATGTCGATTGGCAACAGTTGATGGAAACTGTAGATGGCGTGTATACTGGATTCACGGAGAAACTATACAGCCTCTACAAAATGAGTGAGCAGGACTATCATGTCTGCCTATTAATTAAGGTACGCGTATCTCCTAAGGACATTGCCACTCTGACCGCCCACTCAAAAGAGAGTGTAGCAACGACACGAAGTCGCCTATACCAGAAGATATTCGGAAGGAAAGGCTCCACGCATGAATGGGATGAGTTTGTACTGTCACTATAAAAGCCCCTTCCCAAGCAACGCTCGACGTCCGTTCCGCCTGCGCCTGACCGAAGGGAAGAAGGAAAAGTCAACCTCCCCGAGGGGAGAAGAAAGGTTTAGAGCTTAGAGACAGTAGGGAGTTGAGAGTTAAGTCTAGGAATAACTAGTGAGATTACTTGAGAGATTATGAATTGATAAATATAATGAATTATGTTAGAGTATTTTGAAGCCAATATGTGGCAAGTGTGGGCCGTTGTGGCCGTGTTGGGTTTGATTCTCGAGCTCTCGTCGGGTGATTTCTTCATTATCTGTTTCGCCATAGGAGCCGTTGGAGCTGCTGTGGTGTCATCGTTTGCGGGTATCTATGTGCAACTGCTGGTGTTCGCTTTGGTGACACTGTTCAGTATTTTTATGGTGAGGCCTTTCGCTCTCCGATATTTATACAAGGGAGATACTAATAGGCCGAGTAACGCTGATGCGCTGATAGGACAGACGGGTATGGTGAGCGAGACCATACAGGCAGGTGGCTTCGGACGTGTAGTTATCGCTGGGGACAATTGGAAGGCTGTCTGCAGAGGAGATGAAGACATACCCCAGGGTACACGTGTACGGGTTGTTGACAGAGAGAGTATCATTATTACAGTGGAAAAAATTAATTAATAACCAATTAATATTAACATTATGAGTAGTATCACATTAATTCTGGTAGCCATCGCATTGCTGGTTATCATCTTTGCAAAGAAAGCACTGGTCATCATTCCGCAGTCAGAGACAAAGATTATCGAGCGTTTGGGCCGCTATCGTGCAACGCTCAGACCGGGCATTAATCTCATCATCCCCTTCATTGACAATGGCAAGACCATAGTCGCATTGAAGAACGGACGCTATGTCTATACCAACAACATAGACCTACGAGAACAGGTGTACGACTTCCCTAAGCAGAATGTCATCACAAAGGACAATATACAGATGGAAATCAATGCCCTGCTCTACTTCCAAATCATGGACCCATTCAAGGCCGCATACGAAATCAATAACTTACCTAATGCCATCGAGAAGCTTACACAGACGACACTGCGTAACATTATAGGTGAGTTGGAGTTGGATGAGACTTTGACCAGTCGAGACACTATCAACAATAAGCTGCGGTTAGTCCTTGATGATGCAACCGATAAGTGGGGCGTGAAGGTGAACCGTGTAGAACTGCAGGACATAACGCCACCGGCTACTGTGCTCAACGCTATGGAGAAGCAGATGCAAGCAGAGCGTAACAAGCGTGCACAGATACTTACGTCTGAGGGCGAAAAAGCCGCAGATATTCTGGCATCCGAAGGTGAGAAGACAGCCATGATTAACCGTGCAGAGGCCAACAAGCAGCAGGCTATCCTTGTGGCAGAGGGTGAGGCACAGGCTCGCATACGTAAGGCTGAAGCTGAGGCCAAGGCTATCGAATTGATATCAGAAGCAGTTGGCAAGAGCACTAATCCTGCGAACTACCTGTTGGCTCAGAAGTACATACAAATGATGCAGGAACTGGCACAGGGCGATAAGGCCAAGACGGTCTATCTCCCATACGAGGCCACAAACCTGATGGGTAGTATAGGTGGTATCAAGGAGCTGTTCAAAGCGGAATAATACGGAAAAGTACATATTTATGCGTGAAGGAGTGCTTTCGGGCCTCCTTTGTTGTTCATGCCCCTACCCTACAGGTGCGTATGGGGTTACAGGACAAATCCAACGGACACTTGCACAGTGCCTCCGGGCTTTGTGACGAAGGACTTAAGAAGCTTGCCACCCTTCATTATTTTAATAGTAAGTTTACTATTTCCACTGCGCGAGACACTGATGTCGAAGGGAACATCTGTGCAGGCATAGATGCCGCTTAAACTATACTCGTTCCAATCCGTAGGCATTTGGGGAGTAAGGGTAAAGTTGTGGAAACCAGTTGGACGGAACCCTAAGAGTCCCTCAGTAATAATACGGCAGTATAGCCCACTCTCAGCCGCCAGGTGCCGCTGACCTCCCTCGGGCCATGCCTCTACGACATAGGGCACATGTTCGCCAAGCAGACGGATGGTCGAGAATTTCTTCAGATATTCCAACGCCTTATCAGCATATCCCGCAGCAAAGGCTCCACGGAAGCCGTAGAGTGTAGAGCGATCCCAGAATATCTTGTCACCGCTCTGTGAGAGCATACCATTCTCCGTCCATAGCTGCGGGGAAAACATCGCCTGAAGCGTTCCCTTTGCCCTATCGTATATGCCCATCGTCAGGGGAATACAAATCCAGGAGCGCAAAACATCGTTGCCCTCGTAATAGCGATAAGTGTCGTAGCCCTCGACTGTGGCATGGAAGAACTTGTCCATATTCTGGCGCAAAGTGACAGCCTGCTTCCTATAAGTTACTGCATCAGCCTTACTCTTGAATCCTTGAACCTTTGAACTCTTTAACTCTTCTAAGAGATAGGCACTACTGATGAGGGCATCGTAGTAAAGGCTACTTGTGCAGAGGTTAGCGTCTCCACTGGGCAGGCGATGCTCGAGTTCATCTGCATCGCTGGCTACGACACCGTTCTGGTTAAGCTTACGGTGACAATACTCGAGACACCACTCAATGAGTGGCCACACTTGTAGAGCTAAGCCTCTGTCGCCCCTCTCAAGACAGTATCGGCTAGCACCATAGGCAAGCATGGCCGCATCTCCACGGTCGAATGGCCCGAAGACATCATCACCACCGCAGATGATGCTCCAGGGTACAAACTTGTATTCAGGATTGATGTATTTAAGGTAAGACAACCAGGTTGTCATGGCACTCTCATTCCCTTTGTCGTAGCCGAGGAATGGGAAGAAGGGATTCACATACTCCGCCTGGTCATTGCACCACATAGCGGCATAATACGACTCACCCCCAGGAGCATGCATCAGTCCACCCTGCGTGTAGAAGATGCTCTCACTGGCACGTATCTTGCTCATTGCGAACAGAGTAGTGATGGTACTGTCGGGACACTGGAAATTCAGCTTATCCATAGCGACGCTCTGCACGAAGGCTTCGCGCTTCTTCAGCTCAGCCTCAGCGTTCAGTGAGACCTCCTTCTCGTCAGCAAGTGCATAAGCCTGAATGGTACAATAGAACGTTACCTCTTCGCCTGGTTCTAGTGTAACCTTAAGATCCTCTTGGAACTCAGTTTGCGCCACCAGTCGGTAAGACCCACGGGTGCCGTTCTCATGATTCGTAGTCCACATCTGATATGTGGCAGGCACAAGGACTGTCTCCTTCTTCTGCCCCACGTTCTTGAGCATATAACGTTCACAGACAGCCGCCTCCGTAGGGCTGGGATAATACTCACGCAACAAAGTGAAGTCGTTGTTGTCTCCCCTTACGTTGCACGAAACATGAAGGATACCGTTGATTGTGACATCGCTGACCTGCGGCTGACTCATATATCGACCGTTGGCCTTCATCCCACTCAGGAAGTCAATATCCAGACGCGGCATCCAACTAGCATGGGTATTATTGGGAATCGTCCTAAGCATAGGAAACACCAGATGGCGGTCCATGTGGAACTTTTTCTTCTCATCTACCCCCCAATAATAGACAACTGAAGCCCTAAGGCCCGACATCTCTATGTGGTCATAATACGGCAGATCTCCCCTCGAAGTGTTCCATTGTACGGAATGACTGCCATTGATGTACCATCTGCTTTCTTTTGCATGAACAAAAGTTAGAAAAGAAGCCGCAATAACGGCCAGAAGTAAGAATAACCTTTTCATAAGTATTAGTATTTTTGACAAAGATACACATAATTGCAGAACTGACAAAACATTTCCTTGAGGAAATGCGCAAATGTATAAAAAAGGAGGCAAAAGTCTGTGCCTCCTTGTGATTAGCTTTTATAAGAATTTCTCCCGAAGGACCTGTTCCACCACCTTTGGAAAGTATTCCATCTCCAGCAGGTGCTCCTTCTCAGCAATATCATCTACAGTATCCTCGGGGGAGATGGCTATACGATACTGTGCAATGATTTCACCACCATCGCATACAGGTGTGACATAGTGAACCGTCATACCTGTCTCAGCCTCACCCGCAGCCTTCACTGCTTCGTGTACGTGATGTCCCCACATACCCTTCCCACCAAACTTAGGCAATAGTGCCGGGTGCAAGTTGATAATCTTGCGAGGATAGGCATCCGTCAGATATGCGGGTATGAGAGGCAGGAAACCTGCCAGCACGATAAAGCTGATGTCATAGCTTCGCAACAAAGGCAACATCACGTCGGGGTCGTTCAACTGTGCCTTTGTAATCACTTCCGTAGGCACCCCAAGCCTCTGCGCACGCACCAAAGCAAATGCATCAGGCTTGTTGCTGATGACCAGTGCACACTTCACGAAATTCGAGTGTTCAAAGTGGCGAATCAAATTTTCGCAGTTTGTACCGCTACCTGAGACGAAAATAGCTACATTCATCTAATATCATTCCAGATTATATCCGTAGGCTTTCATGGCGCGGTCGCTTTGGCGCCAGTCCTTATCGACTTTAACAAAAACTTCGAGGTAGATGCTCTTGCCAAAGAATTTCTCCAAGCTTTTGCGAGCTTCAGTGGATACACGCTTCAAGGCAACGCCACCGTGACCGATGATGATGCCCTTTTGCGACTCACGCTCTACATAGATAATGGCGTTGATGTGAATGTTCTTGTCAGTCTCTTTGAATTGCTCCACAACGACTTCCACCGAATAAGGTATCTCTTTGTCATAATAAAGGAGTATCTTTTCGCGAATTATCTCAGTGACAAAGAAACGGGCGGGCTTGTCAGTCCACTGGTCCTTATCGAAATAAGCCGGGGACTCGGGCAGAAGTTCCTGTATGCGGCGCAGTACATTATCGACATTGAAGCGGTGCAGGGCGCTGATGGGGATTATCTCCGCATCGGGCAATGCCTCATGCCATAGCTCAACCTTCTCGGTCAGAGCCTGCTGATCACTCAAGTCTATCTTGTTGATGAGCACAAGGATTGGTGCCTTCTGCCGCTTCACTTTTTCGAGGAAATCACTGTTCTTGTCGGGCGTTTCGACCATATCGGTGACATAAAGCAGCACATCGGCATCCTGTAGGGCACTCTCGCTGAACTGCAACATCTGTTCCTGCAACTTGTAGTTGGGTTTCAAAACTCCAGGAGTATCGCTGAAGCAGATTTGCATCTCGGGGGTATTGAGAATTCCCATGATGCGGTGGCGCGTGGTCTGAGCCTTAAAAGTGGCAATAGAAATGCGCTCCCCCACCAAAAGATTCATGAGGGTTGACTTCCCGACATTCGGGTTACCTACGATATTAACGAAACCAGACTTAAACATTGCGAAGTTTGTACCACTCTTCGCGAGTCATGAGACCTTCCTTATAGAATTGGGCTGGCTCCCTTGCAGCCTCCGTAGCGCCATCATAGCCCCATACCATGTAGCTGGCTCCCCAGGTAAAGCCCGCACCGAACGCTGTGAAGATAAGCTTGTCACCCTTCTTGAGCTGAGGCTCATATTCCCACAAACACAGCGGTAAAGTGCCTCCAGAAGTATTGGCCATGTGGTCTATGTTTACCATGATATGTTCCTCGTCAATACCGATACGCTGCGCAACAGAGATCTCGATATTGATATTGGCCTGATGGGGTATCACCCAATTAATCTTGTCCTTCTTAAGGTCATTACGTTTGATGATGGTCTTAACAGCATCTGTCATGTCGAGTACGGCATGTTTATATACAGCGCGCCCCTCCTGATAGACAAAATGTTCGCGAGCATCTACACTCTCATGACTGGGCATCTTGGCAGAGCCGCCGGCAGCCATGTGCAGGTTCTGGAAGCCTTTTCCATCCACACGATAGAAGCCATCAATAAGACCCACCTTTTCAGTCGTTGCCTCCATCATGACGCAAGCTGCGCCATCACCAAAGATGGGACAGGAGTTGCGGTCCTCATAGTTGGTCATGGAACTCATGTGGTCACCTCCGCAGACGATGATACGCTTATAGCGACCTGAGCGGATATAGTTGGCACCTGCCTCCATAGCATATAGGAACCCTGCACAGGCTGCTTCCATATCAAAACCGAAGGCATTTGTCAGTCCGCAATTACCAATGACAAGCGATGCTGTAGAGGGGAAATGGTAGTCAGGCGTAGTGGTAGCACAGATGACAATCTCTATGGAGTCGGGGGTAGCCCCTGTCTTGCGCAGAAGCTGGCTGACAGCTCGCGTCATCATATAGGATGTGCCGCTCCCCTGCTCTGGCTTGAGAATGTGGCGTGTCTTAACGCCAACGCGCTCCATAATCCACTCGTCACTGGTGTCCACTATCCGCGACATCTCTTCGTTGTCGAGGATATAGTCGGGTACATATCCACCTACGCCAGTTATGACAGCATTTAACTCTTTCATTCGCATATCTGCGATTAGAGATTAGAGAACCATCCCTAATCTCTAATTCTTAATCATTTAAAAGTTTAAGCTTCCTTTTCGATGGCGACCTTGCCGCGGTAGTAGCCGCAAGCAGGGCAAACGGTGTGGTAGATGTGGAACTCACCGCAGTTGGGACAAACTGCCAATGCGGGAGCTACTGCCTTGTCGTGAGTTCTTCTTTTGAGAGTCCTGGTCTTGGACTGTCTTCTTTTTGGATGTGCCATAATTTAATTTTTCTATTTAACTATTTACGATTTACTATTTCTTTTAATGCGTCCCATCGTGGATCACCCTTCTCTTCCTCGGAGGAGAGGTCGGGAGAGGGAGCTTTGCATTCCCCATCGGGATGTACATGGCGCAAGGGTATCTGCAGAGCTGCGAACTCATAGATGTTCCAAGCCACATTGATAGTGCCGTCCCGCTCTGGAATGGTGACCACATCACCGTCATCGGTATAGTCGTCGCCCATCTTTACACGGAGCACGCACTGAGCATCGATAGGTTGGTCCATTGGTTCAAGACAGCGGTCGCACGATACTTCCACCTCGCCCTTCAACTGGAACTCCAGTTCGTAGGCGCCAGATGTCCGCTTCACCCGTAATGCTACATCGAGCAGACCGTGCTTGATTTCAGGACCCTGAACAGCGGAGAAGAAGTCATTGTCAACCTGCCAGCGGTACGACACAGTATCGCTTTGCATGCCTTTCAAATCAACTTTATAACTGTCCAGTTTCCACATCGGCGTGCAAAATTACAAAAAAAATCAATTACTTGTGCAAGATTTGGCACAAAAAATGCCGAATTAGTGCTTTTTGAGCTCAACACGGAACGTCGTGCCCTTTCCCAATTCGGAATTTTTCACAAAAATGCGTCCGTTGTGGTATTCTTCGACAATACGTTTAGCCAACGAAAGTCCAAGTCCCCACCCACGTTCTTTCGTTGTATAACCCGGTGTGAAGACGGAGCTGAAACGATTCTTAGGGATGCCCTTGCCGGTATCGCTGACCTCGACGCTGAAGCAGTCAGGCTCTTCCCTTGCCGTCAGAGTGATGCTGCCCGTGCCCTCCATCGCATCAATGGCGTTCTTACAAAGGTTCTCAATAACCCATTCGAAAAGAGGTGCGCTGACGGGAGCTATAAGAGGTTCCGCCGGCAAGTTGCACTTCATCGTAATGCGATTGCTGGTTCGCCGACTGATGTATTGCATCACATTGGCTAGCACTTCGTTGAGGTTCTCTGGCTTCGGCTCCGGCTGTGAACCTATCTTGCTGAAACGCTCTGCTATACGCTGCAGACGCTGCACATCCTTCCCCATCTCGGGAAGCAGTTCGTCATTGGGATAAGTCTCACGCAGTACTTCGTGCCATGCCATAAGGCTGCTGATGGGCGTACCGAGCTGGTGCGCAGTTTCCTTGCTCAGCCCCACCCAGACCTTGTTCTGCTCTGCTCTCTTACTGCTCAGCAAGGCAAATATGGCTACCACAACAAAGATGAGCACTACGCCAAGTTGGACGTAAGGCCACCAGGCAAGACGACGCAGGATTAAGCTATCAGCATAACATATCTCCATATAGTCAGAGTCACCCAAGTTGATACGGATGACGCGACCTGCCTGTCGCATAGAGCGAGCTCGGTATAGCACCAACGTGTCGAGAGCCGCGCCCGACAATGAGGTCACCTCAATGTTGCGATAGTCCTGCACACGCCCCTCGCTGTCAAGCACAACTACAGGGATGGTGTTATTGCTGTTGAGAACCGTCCAGACAAGGGTGAGGTCGGTGGTCTCATCGGCATTATTCAGAGAGCGCATAGCCTCAGCCCATATCTCCATCTTGCGTTGTTCCTCTACCTTGAGGTCACGCACCAGAAAATGTGAAACAACGAGCGAGGCAACACTAAGCACGACAGCCAGAGTGACCAGAACAATCTTCACCTGGCGTATTCTGTTTATCCATTGCATACGATATAATAACGGAAAGAAACGTCTTCTTATTGCCTTAAAAATAAAGAATTAAGAAATAAGGAAGAAAAACTCTAAACTCTAAACTCTAAACTCTAAACTTTTTTGTACCTTTGCAGCCATGAAACGCGCATCGTACATCGTACATTGTACATCGTACATTATAATATTGTATGTAGGATTTCTGTTGACAGGATGTAGAGATAAACTCGAACCTCCCGTTGACCCCACTCCACAGCCGCGTGCTGAGGTCGAACGCACCGTTATCGTCTATATGGCAGGCGACAACTCACTCTCTTCCGTCATCCGGAAAGACACCGCAGAGATGATTAAAGGCAAAGACATGATACCCGAGGATGTCAACTTCATCATCTTTCTGGACGACAAGCAGCATAAGCCCGCAATTTTCGAACTGTCGGCAAAGAGTGGTATGCAGCTCTGGAAGCAATATGAGGAAGAACTGTGCAGTACCGACTCGCTCACAATGCTTGAAGTGCTCTGCGAGATAGAGCACTATTTCCCCGCACGCCATTACGGCATCGCCTTTGGGTCGCATGCTTCAGGTTGGGTGCCAGAACGAACGTCTTCAAGGCGGAACACTTTCGGTAAAGATGAAACCTACACCTCCGGGAAGCTTGAGATGGAAATACCTGTATTGCGCGATGTGCTTGCCCAATTGCCCAAGTTCGACTACATCTTCTTCGATGCCTGCTTCATGCAATGTATCGAAGTGGCTTACGAATTAAGGAATGTGACGAACTACATGGTAGGCTCTCCTGCAGAGATTCCTGGGCCTGGTGCTCCCTATGACAAAATAATTAACGCCCTCTGCGGAGGGGACGCAAAGGGCATCGTCGAGGGTTATGACAGCGGCTATCCAGAGGGCATCTATTCCGGCGTACTGCTCTCCTGCATCGACTGCACCAAACTCGAAGAACTGGCCCAAGCAACAGGACAACTCCTTACTCCTCACTACATGGAGCATAACGAACCACTCGCAACTGGTTTCCAGATCTACTGCAACGACTTATCAAAGTACACGTACTGTTGTGACATGCGTACCACGATGTGTCGCCTACTTTCAGAAGAGGACTATGCCGCTTGGATGGAAGTCTTTGATCAGGCGGTACCGTTATATACCCTCTCCAATACCAACACATGGTATGCTAAACTTTGCTCCGACCCCAGAGTAGCAGACCCCGAATGCTACGGTGGCGTTTCCATGTTCGTTCCAATGGAAAAATACAAGGCCTACGGCTGGAACAAGGACTTTCAGAAGACTTCCTGGTACACGGCTACCGGTTGGGAGCATACGGGATGGTGACACTTATCAGTCCTGCCGCGTAGGGTGCTATCTCGTACTGATTGAAGAGGAAAGTGATGCTGTCCTTCTTCAGTAGGAAATTATTGGTCAGGTAGAGGTCGCCAAGCATTGTGATGCCCGTCTGCTCCTGCAGGTCAGCCAGGTCCTTAGCATCCCAATCCCTGCAAAGTTGTTCCCCCATCTCCATCAGCACCTGCTTTTCTTTGTCCTGGGGAACAATGTCATGGATATCAAGTAGCTTTCCGCTTGCCCTGTCGAAGTTATAATACCACACGACATGACTGCCATGTGCCCCGCCCAGGTAGCAACTTGTAGTCACCTGGTATGACAGGATACTGTCTTGCTTCTCGCTCCCTGTTCCTTCCACAATTCCACCTTCCACATTATAGTAGTACTGGAACATTTCCTTGTATTCCGACTCCGGCTCATAATTCTCCGCCAACTCTGCCTTCCATTCTGCCTCTATGCTGTCGGCAAAAGCCGTTATCGCCTCTTGAATCGTCTGCCGAGCCGGAGTGTAGAGCACACTGTCGCGAAGTACTGAAGCCAACTGTTTTGCCAATTCACTTTCACCGTCCAACGTATCGAGCTCAATCTTAATCTGGTAACAATACTTTTCGCCTGGGGCGATTGGATTCTCGATGCATAACTCGGCAGTGCCCCAAGAGAGGTCAGGCAGTCCGGTTTCACCACTATTCCAGTCCGTACAAGC
>JAGCNQ010000042.1 GCA_017645845.1 Bacteroidaceae bacterium | reverse complement strand
CCAGGTTCCTTCATTGCTGTTGCGAGATCAATACCCACGGGATACCTGTCTTTAATGGTAATTTTATCAACATCTACTGTATCGGAACTATGAGCAATTTCCATCAATTGTATTGCACGTTCCCTTTCAAAGGGTGTCAGGGCTCGCGTGAATCGAGCGCCTCCGACGAATCCCGCATCTGTAAGTCCACCTGCTCGCTTTATCAGGTCACTTAAACGTTCGTCCCTGCTCTTGAGAGTATAATTGCCGGGATATTTGACTTCACCGCTAATCTGCACAATGGCAACATCGGCATATTCGGGATTCCTCTTGATGGTAATCACATCAAAGGGCTTTAGGGCAAAGTTTTGCCCTTCTTTTACCAACAGGCCGTTTTCAATATTGAAGGTGAAGACTTTAGCTTTTCTATTGTATGTAGAGTCTTGCTCGTCTGTATATTGCAGACGTCGCGCAATCTCAATATTGCTCAACAGCGCTTCCTCCCTCAATCCGCCAGCAGCAACGATTGCATCCTCCAGAGTCATGTTTTCAACGAAAGCGTATGAGCCTGGCTTAGAAATAGGCCCATAGATGAAGTATCTGCGTGCTCTGGTGATTTCTTCTTCGGATGATACAACCAGCGAGTCTTCATTCTCCAAGATTACGTCGGGCGCATTGTCGGACAGAATGCCTGCCAAGTCGATGCTCATCGCTTTGCGTGTGCGATTCTCGTTCAAGCGGAAGAGAACCACAAGATTTGTATAGGCATTCTCCTTGACTCCGCCAGCTTTCTCTATTAAAGTGCGAACGCTGTTGCATTCGTTCGATATTTCATAGTGTCCAGGATAGAAGACTGAACCGCTGACCTCAACCATGTTTTGGTATCTGCCTATGATGCCCTTGACACTGACAAAGTCACCATCTTGAATGCCAAAAGAAGCGTAGTCCCACTCTCCTACTGTATGAACCGTAAGTCCGTCATTGGTCTTACGTTCGACGCTGACGACGCTTTTGTTGGCTTCACTTTTGAAACCGCCTGCATATTCCAACAGAGATTTCAGCGACTCGCCTTCCTTCATCTCATAGTACATGGGGCGTTTGATGGCGCCTTGAACGTTCACCAAAGCATCGTAAGCGCCTACAATGATGGCATCATTGTCTTGCAACAGAATATTACCGGTCAGTTTGCCATTGAGGATGTAGTCATAGACATCAACTTTGGATACAATCCTTCCGCCACGACTCACCTTGATGTTTCGCAAAGTTCCTATCTCCGTAATACCGCCTGCAAGATATAGCGCATTAAAGACAGTGGCGAATGCCGACAGCGTATATGTGCCAGGATTGACAACCTCTCCCAAAACATTGACAACAACGGTACGGGTTTGACCGATAGTAAGCTTGATGCTGGAACCCTGATAGTGTGGCCCCATCTTGCTTCTTACTTTGGCTTGGGCTTGTTCTACGGTTAGTCCAGACACAGCTACGGGTCCAATTTTCTCGACGATGATAGTTCCCTCGGGCGATACTGCGTATTTGTTACTGGTTTGTGAAGTGCCATAGACATCGATAATTACTTCGTCACCTGGCCCCAAGATGTAGCTGGCTGGGGTAGCAATATTCATATTGGGTTCGAACGTCAGTTTTTCGTTTTGGAATATGTCGTGGCCAAAAATCTGTTTGGTGGCTGATGCGACATTCCCTACGACTTCGGTATTTTCCGATTTTGTTTGTGTATCACCATTTGCCTTACGTACGCGATCACCTACAGCAGAAGGTGAACTGCCACCCCCCGAACTCATACCGCCTGCCCCCGCAGCCTCATATTTTTCCTTTAGACGGAGCAACTGCTCTGTTTTCACACCTTTTTTCCGCAGGTCCAGCAGGATGGTCTGCTGGCTCTTGCCTGCTTCGTGTTCCTGTTGGACGAAATCTATAATTTCATCATCTGTCATCTGTGCCGATGCCTGACCTACAGAAAACATAGCAAGCATCAGTGCAAATAAAAATCTTTTCATATATTGTTATGTCTATTATCAGTTTGGAAGCTATAAGTCTGCTATTTCCATCTTTTTAGGGCAAATGTGGTGCAAAGGTATGGAAATTTATTTTTATTTATAACGCGCGCGACCTAACATTTATTGTGTTTCTCATAAGGAAATGAAAAAAACTTGAATAATTTTGCAATTCCCAATATTCTTCGTACCTTTGCACCCAAATAGACGATACACGTCACATCGGGGCTGACTGGATTTGACAGCAGGATGAGGTGTTGTGTAAGCACGCAGAGAGTTGGTAGGCGCTCTCTATAATCTCTGATTACCAAAAATTTAATTGGCGAAAATTCTTACGCTCTCGCTGCCTAACCGAAGCACAGTAGGTTACTGGCCTAATCTTAGCACTAGGTGTTAAGACGAGACATCGCTCAGAAGCTGTTGTTCCGAAGCGTCTGATCCAGCGGTGCAGGAAAATCGGGAATAGTCCTTGGAGATGTCCCTATCCTCGGATGAAGTTCTTAGAGACTAAGGCATTGGTTGGTGGTCCAGGTCTTGCCAATGCACGAAAATGAAGACTGGAATAAGCGTGTAGAAAGCACAGGACGTCCCTGTTTGGACGAGGGTTCAATCCCCTCCAGCTCCACTTCATTTTGCCCTCGCGGGGATTTCACCCTCGTGAGGGTTTTTGCGCTCCAGTAGGTGCTCAAGCGGCTAGCCGGAACTTGCGTTTCACTCAGGCGGCTAAGCCGGAACAATCCCCTCCAGCTTCACAAATGTTTTTTTGCGAAATCAATATCACAATATCACACTTATTGATTCTCAATATGTTGTGGTGTGATATTGTGATATTAAATTGCGAAAATCGGCAAAAAACAGTAAAAAAACAGCAATAAATCAGCGGATTTTTACCAGGTATTCGGTGCCGATGCGGTTGTGGCGGGATACGATGTTGGGGAGATTGGACAGGAATCGCCCGAAGTTCCGTACATTGTCCCCGCGAACGGCTGAGCCGGCATAACGTTTGATGTGATAGAGGATGGCTGCTGCCGTCATCCACTGCCCTTCGTCTGGGTCGGTTGTCAGTTTGAAGCATTCGTTGAAGAATGCCTCTTCGGGTATGCTCAACTGGAACTGGCGGTTGCTCTCCATCACGAGCCGGGTCTGTTCGGCATCAAGCCAATACTGTTCACCCTTGTCCAGCAGTGCCATTGCCTGAGCATAGAGCTGCTTATAGTTGATGCGGCGCTTCACGTCAATGGGTCCTGTCAGCTCGATGCCGATAAACCGGCGGTTGCCTGACGGGTCGGCCAGCAGGTCGGTCACGTTAGCAGTACCGATGAACGATGCCAGACGCGGAAAGTCCTCAACATGCTTGCCGTAGGGACGCTTCACTTTGACGGAGGCCAGTTGGATAAGGTTCTTCATAAACCCCTCCTGAACTTTGGGCGATATCTGGTTGAACTCGTCGAGGTTGATGAGCAGGAACTGGCTCATGGCTTGCAGAACGGCCTTCTTCTCCGAAAGCACTAAATTGTCATTGTAGCCCCATTGCAGTTCTGGTGGCAGCAGCGACTTGCAGAATGTGGATTTGTTGTAGCCCTGCTTGGAGATGAGCAAAGGTGCCATTGCATTGCCATAGCGGGGATTGCGCCCCAGCCATTGCACCACCATGCCCAGGAACCATGTGCGGAACCATAAGGGCCAGTGCTTGTTGTTGGTGGGAACGGTGGCAGCCAATGCACCAATATGGTCGCGCCCGTCCCATTTGCCAGTCAAGTCAAATAGATAATCAGATACCGGGTCATACTTGCGAATCATATTCGACTTGATGTAGCGGTTCACATCCTTGTCCCATACATTAATTCCTGCCAGTCGTGCCTCCATCGCCATCGTGTTTTGCGCACACTCGTCAACGGGTTGCCAAAGATAGTAGGGTTTGGCCTTAGAACGATACTCCACATAGCCCATCACTTTATTCATGCGGAAGGCGTAGTTATGCTCCAGCAATTCAATGAGCTGTCGCGTTTCTCTGCCTATCGTGCCTTCGTTGGCTCCGTCCTGCGTATTGTCGCACACCGGTACCGGCCGGTAAAGGGTGCCGGCGGGCAGTTCGTCTGATACTTTCAGACTGGAGGCATTGGCATTGAAGTAGGCTTGCTCGTCGAGGGTCATGCGGAAACCTGCCAGCAGCACGTTTTCATGCTCCTGACGCAGGGCCGGACCTACGGTCAGTATGTTTGTTGTGCTGGCATATCTCACGACTGTCTCATAGAGCTGGCTCGCAAGAGGGTAGGCCTGGATGCAGAGCCGTACAGCCTCATCTTCGGTTTGGGGGAGTGTGCCGTCAGGTCGGCTGACACGCACCAATACCTTGACCGTCTTTCCGCTGCTGCCGCGGACAGCCAGTACCGTCATGGGCAGCATGGCAACCAGCCGCTTAACATTTTCAGCCTCGTCCTGATTGTTCACCATGCCGATGCTCAGCGTCAGCAGTCCATTGAATTCCCGCATCGCCAAGTTACCGTCCCTGTCGGCCCTCAGTACTGCCGCAGGACATACTACGGGCAACCGGTACATACGGTTGAATGCAGAAATCTCATAGTTCCAGTAACAGTATTCACGTAGCAATTCCACATCTTCCTGATAGGTATCACTTTTAATAGTCTGTAGCACATCATTCATAGAGAGCCACTTAAAGTGCCGTCTGTTCTTCTTGTCTGTACGTATAAAGGTTGTTTTCATAATTGTATGTGGGTTGTTTAAAGTTAGCATGTAATTGTCGGATTTCTATGCCCGTTTCGGCTAATTATTCCCAAGGCGGGAATCCGCGGTTCCCAGGGTGGGAATCTTTCATTCCCAACGTGGGAACCGCGACTATACTCGCGCCTTAGTGCTAAAGCATCCTATAATAATTGTCGGGCGCTACGTAAGGAAATCGTACTGCGTCACGTAGTGATCAAAGTAGAGTCCCTCTGTACTGCAGAACTGAGCCATGAAGTCGAGGATTCTCTGTTGGCGGGCAGGCGAGAGCAGTTTTTCGCCATGATGCACACGGTAGTACGCGCTCGCCCCGCTGCCCATGAAATGTCGCAGCGCCTGTCGAACCTCGGAGACCCTATTGTGGGGCAAATTCTTGTAGAGTCCGTTGAACCCCCAGGCGAACTGTACCTTCTCAATCTTGGCAAAATGCGGACAGTTGCCATCCCTCCATGCCGAGGGATAGATGGCATTGCCCATCGTCCTGTCGGCAGGAGTCAATTGTCCAATGTGATAGTGCATACACTTGTCACGCAGTGTGCAGTT
>JAGCNQ010000041.1 GCA_017645845.1 Bacteroidaceae bacterium | reverse complement strand
TCCGCTTCGGACATTGGGAGTTTAAGGTCACCAAAAAGACAACCACGAAGATAGAGCTAGTACAATTGCGTGTACTTGACGAATAAAGCAAAGGGGAGCAATTTTGCTCCCCTTTTTCATTGGTGCTCTTCTCGTGTTCACCCGAAATGGGGTGGAAGAGTCCTTTCTTTACTTCTTGTTCAGATATAGGTCGGCCTGTACAGCGCAGGCAACGGTGCAACCTACCATAGGGTTGTTACCGATTCCCAGGAAGCCCATCATCTCTACGTGAGCGGGAACAGAGCTGGAACCTGCGAACTGTGCGTCGCTGTGCATACGGCCCAGCGTGTCAGTCATACCGTATGAAGCGGGACCTGCTGCCATGTTGTCGGGATGCAGGGTGCGACCTGTGCCACCACCGCTAGCTACACTGAAGTATGCCTTTCCGGCGCGGATGCGCTCCTTCTTGTAAGTACCTGCAACGGGGTGCTGGAAACGTGTTGGGTTGGTAGAGTTACCAGTAATGGAAACGTCAACGTCCTCTTTCCAAAGAATAGCTACACCCTCGCGAACATCATCGGCACCATAGCAGTTGACGGCAGCACGTGGACCGTTGGAGTAAGCAATGCGCTTCACCTCCTTCAACTCGCCTGTGAAATAGTCGAACTGTGTCTGTACGTATGTGAAACCGTTGATGCGGCTGATAATCATTGCAGCGTCTTTGCCCAGACCATTGAGGATACAACGGAGGGGCTTGTCGGCTGGTCTAGACTTGTTGGCCATCTGTGCAATCTTGATGGCTCCTTCGGCAGCTGCGAAACTCTCGTGGCCTGCCAGGAAGGCGAAACACTTGGTGTCGGGAGACAGCAGACGAGCACCCAGCTCACCGTGACCGATACCTACCTTGCGATCGTCGGCAACGGAACCAGGGATACAGAAGCTCTGCAGACCTTCACCGATGTAGTTGGCAGCCTCTACGGCGTCCTTGGCCTTCTCCTTTAGAGCAATGGCAGTGCCAACGACGTATGCCCACTTGGCGTTCTCGAAGCAGATCATCTGTGTCTCTTCGCAAGTCTTGTATGGATCAAGGCCAGCAGCCTCGCAAATCTGATTGGCTTCCTCGATGGAAGCAATACCGTGCTTATTCAAACAAGCAAGAATCTGCTTGATACGACGGTCCTGTGACTCGAATTTTACTTCTCTAAGCATGACAGTTCCTCCTTATTCTTTACGTGGGTCAATACTCTTAACAGCACCTTCCTCGGCCTTTGTGCGGCCATAGGTACCGGTAACACTCTTCAGGGCCTCGTCGGCAGGAACACCCTTCTTGACGGCGTCCATGAACTTGCCCATGTGAACGAACTCGTAACCGCAAACCTGGTCGTCCTTGTCGAGATACATCTTGGTGATGTAACCCTCGGTCAGCTGCAAGTAACGCGTACCTTTCACCTTGGTACCATACAATGTACCAGTCTGAGAAATAAGGCCCTTTCCCAGGTCTTCAAGGCCAGCACCAATCATCAGACCACCCTCAGAGAAGGCGCTCTGTGTACGGCCATAGACAATCTGCAGGAATAGTTCGCGCATAGCGGTGTTGATGGCATCGCAAACCAGGTCGGTATTCAGTGCCTCCAGGATGGTCTTGCCGGGCAGAATCTCCGATGCCATAGCGGCAGAGTGAGTCATGCCGGAGCATCCGATGGTCTCTACCAGAGCCTCCTCGATAACACCGTCCTTGACGTTCAGGGTCAGCTTGCATGCACCCTGCTGGGGAGCACACCAACCGATACCGTGCGTCAGTCCGCTGATGTCCTTAATCTCTTTAGCCTGAACCCACTTGCCCTCTTCGGGGATGGGAGCAGGGCCATGGTTGGGACCCTTGGCCACGCAACACATGTTTTGTACTTCGTGTGAATAAACCATAATTATTAGAGTTTAAAAGTTTATAGGTTTAAAAGTTTATGTATGATAATGTTTCTTTGTAATGATCAATGGTTAATAACCAAGATCCTTCACTATCTGGCTGATTTTCTCCATTGTGGTGAGTCGGGTGGGGACAAGCGGCAGTCGCAGGACATTCTGGATGAGTCCCATCTCGCTGAGCATAGCCTTTACTCCGGCTGGATTGCCATCAACGAAGAGCAACTTGAAGAGTTCTGTGAACTTATGGTGGATGGTCAGCGATGTGTTGTATTCTTTCTTGAGGGCAAGTCGTACCATGCGGCTGAACTCGGCAGGTAGGGCATTGCCTATGACGCTAATGACGCCCACTGCGCCCAGCGTGATGAGGGGGAACGTGATGGCATCGTCACCGCTGATGACATCGAAGCGGTTAGGCTTGTTCTTGATGATGTCGTCCATCTGGGTAATGTCGCCACTGGCCTCCTTGATGGCCACGATATTCTCGAAGTCGTGGGCAAGGCGCAACGTTGTCTCGGCAGTCATGTTGACACTGGTTCGTCCGGGCACATTATAGAGGACGACGGGCAACGGACTGGCCTTGGCTATGGCGGCGAAGTGCTGGTAGAGCCCTTCCTGTGATGGCTTGTTGTAGTAGGGACAGACGCTCAGGACGCCATCGATGCCTCTCCAGTCCTCATTCTTTAGGTCATACAGAATGGCAGTCGTGTTGTTGCCTCCGCATCCCATCAGCAAAGGCACGCGGCCAGCCACACGCTCCACCAGGTGCTGCTTCAGCAGGCGCTTCTCCTCGCTGCTCAGAGTCGGCGTCTCGGCAGTGGTACCCATGATGCAAAGGAAGTCAACGCCTCCCTTTATCTGGTACTCCACTAATCGGTTGAGAGCTTCGAAATCGATGCTGCCGTCTGTGCAGAAAGGTGTGATGAGAGCAACGCCAAGCCCGCGGAATTTATTTTGTGCCATAGAAAGGTCGGTAATTCAATAATAAAAACGCTGCAAATATACTTTATTTTTTCGACATATCCTATTTTAATGCCTGAAAAAAACGGTAATACGGATATTTGTCACTCTTTCCAAGCACTTTTGCCTTTCTTTCTGCAGACTGGGTGCAAGAATCTTGCTATAATATATATAATATGTGTGTATTTACCCGTTCGACGAAGTAACTTTTGCTTGGAAATTGTAATGCTCTTTTCATTGCTTCAAGTTTCTATTCAGGATGTAGAGTTAGTGAGCGGTGCATGCAAAATACCAGCGGTGGGCGGTTTCAAACAGAGTGCAGCTGATCGAGTGACAGAGTACGCTGATTGAAAATAGCCAAAAACGAAAGAGCGGCAGCCTGGCTGCCGCTCTTGTTCGGACTTAAAGCGAAACGCTATGCATCGGCAAAGACCTTGCCATCGTCAAGAGTTATGCGGAGTTTGGTATATTCGCAGTGGAAATCGTGCTCCAGACGATCCAGGTAGCGCTTGCTTTCCCACTTGCACATTGGCAGGTCGTGGAACAGATAATTGCCGCAGGCCTCGGGCCTCGTGGCCGGAACCTCCGTTTGGGTGAGTATCCACCGGAGGCACTCAATGGTCAGGCGACGCATGTTCTCCACCGTGTATGAGCCTGTCATGATGATATACATTCCCGTGAGGCACCCCATCGGTCCCACGTACACCACGTCCTCTTGTACCACGCTATTGCGGAACCATGTGGCCATCAGGTGCTCCAGACTGTGTATGGCAGCCGGGGCCACGGCAGGCTCAGCGTTTGGCTCGGTGATGCGCAGGTCGAAGGTGGTAAACCCCTTGTCTTGGCGCGAGACATAGATGCCAGGCTTCAGGCGGGTGTGGTCGATGGTAAAACTCTGAATTACTTCCATATCTTACTGTAGTGTCTTGTCCATGAGAACCTTCATCCAATAGCCTCCGATGACGCTGCGTGCCTTGAAGCCTGTCATGCGGCCGGTCTTGGTATCGTGCCAGTCGGAGATGGGCACACGGCTCTCGGTTTCATTGATGTATTTGTAGAGTGGCTCTACGAAGGCCTGGAAATCCTTTTCATTAGCTGCCATAGCAGCTGTCCACATGATCCAGTCGCTCTTGGTGTAGTCCTTGCGGCAGTCAAGGGGCAGACCATATTTATTCTGCTTTTTGAGATAGTACTTCACCTCTGTCTGCATGGCATCGTTGGGAATGATGCCTGTGCTCCAAAGTTTGTCCCACACCATATTGTATTTCTGACTCCAAGTATCTGCTCCTGCTCCGTAGGCCAGTTCATAGTGATCTTTTATTTTAGTCTCCTTCTCCCAGGTAGCAGCCATCTCCTTGGCCTTGGCGTTGTACTTCTCATAGACATCGTCCAAACCCTTCATCTTGGCCAGTTCTGCATAGCCTGCTATACCCATAATGGCTTTGATGGCTAGGTTGCAATTGCCGGCCCAGTGGCCTGCGAAGTCATCGGTACAGAGCTGATTGGCAGGATGCAAACCGTTCTCCACAAGATAGTCGGCCCAGGTTGTGATGAGGCGCCAGTACTTGTCGATGTAGAGTGTATTGCCTTCCTGCTTGCAAATCTGTGCGGCCAGTGTAATCATATTACCGGCTTCCTCCAAAGGCATATCGCCCCCATATACCTGACCATTGGCTTTGGGATATTGTCCGAGGTCGTGTGCGGCAAAGGGTTTCGTCCAGCGGCCTGAGAGGCTGTACTCGAAAATGGAAGTCATCATGCCCTTCTGCAGCTCGGGGTTATAACACAGGTAGAGAGGAGCCTCGGGATAGGTCAGGTCAACCGTGTTGATACAACCGTTGGAATTGTTCTCCTTGGAGAAAAAGAGCACATTGCCTTCTGAATCACGGAAAAGCTTGTGGGCCGCATTCACATGACGATATGAGCCGGAGAGAATCTCGGCATACTTCACACCCCCAGCTGCGAGACCATCATCGTAGATGGTTTTGTCTTGTTGACGGCAACGCTGCATGATGCTCGTGTAGTTGTTCCTCATGCGGTCGAACATGTCGAAGATGCTGACGCTACCCTCGTGAGCCCAGTAGCC
>JAGCNQ010000040.1 GCA_017645845.1 Bacteroidaceae bacterium | reverse complement strand
TTGCACCAAAGTCATTGTCCATTCTCAATTTTCCATTATCAATTAGACTAACAATTCCCGCTACGCTGTTGTTCACCTCATGTGCAATCATGCGGATGATTCGCTCGTATGCTGCCTTTTCTGCTCGGTGTATCTCTTCGGTAAGGGATTCAATGAGGAAGAAGGGATGACGGTAGCCTCTATCAGGGAATGACAGGTGACTGATGCGATATAGCTGTGGTCCGCCTGCAAGTCGCACGTTGGATGACTCTCCAAGCTTCAGAGAACGCATCGCTTCCTCTATGGCAGGCGAGAACATGTCCCGTGCCGCAGGATTCATAGAAATGGCGTTGCCCTCCAGGTCGCACTGTATGATGCCCATTGGTGAAGCCTCGATAAGAAGACTAAGGAAAGTATATTGCTCTTCGAGGCTCAGATGCTCACTACGCAGGCGATTCAGTAGTTCATTGAACGTGCGGACAATGATGTCCGTCTCGTGCTGTCCCGACGGAGCAAGCCGTGTCGTCAGATCCAGGTCTTTCACCAGTTCCATACCACTTACCAGTGTATCGTAGGGCCGTATGGTCTTCTGATAGAAAAACCAAAGGTAAAGGAGCAACAGGACGATGAAGCTTTCCGTCATATAGAACAGTTGGGGATGGCTGCGGAACGTGCCATAAAGCGCAACAGCAGACAGCGCCACTATGGCTAAGGACAACAGAACAAAATAATACTTCAGCTTCATCTAATATTCAATGCTCAATGATTATAGTCCGTGCTTTTCTATTTTTCTATAGAGTGCGCCCCTACTGATGCCCAGTTCCTTTGCCACGAGGGAGAGGTTGCCGCTGTGCTTCTGAATACAGACAGCGATGGCGGCGCGTTCCAGATTATCGAGGGTGGCGGAGGGACCCTCTGGAAAAACTGATGGCGCAACGGCGGGCGCGGAGTGAGAGGCGAAATCTGCAGGGATGAGCTGACTGGTGGCGGGGGCGTGCATCAGCACTGTCCTTTCCACCAAATTCTTCAGTTCGCGGATATTGCCAGGGAAAGTCAGCGTCTGCAGGTAGGCAATGGCATCGTCCGACGCGGTGACGGAAGAGATTTTGTTTGCCAGGCAAGCTTCGCGAAGGAAATGTTCTACAAGGGGCGGGATGTCCTTGCGGCGTTCGCGGAGGGGAGGAAGATGCAGGTTAATCAGATTGATGCGGAAGAAGAGGTCCTCGCGGAAGGTGTGCTCTTTGACCATCTGTCGTAAATCAGCGTTCGTGGCGCAGATTACCCGGACATCCGTTCGGCGCGTATGGCTATCGCCCAGTACTTCGTAGGTCTGGTCTTGCAGCACGCGCAGCAACTTCACCTGACTGGTAAGCGACAATTCTCCAATCTCATCGAGGAAGATGGTGCCGCCTTCTGCCAACTCGAATCGCCCCACTCGATCGGAGATGGCATCGGTAAAAGAACCTTTCTTATGACCGAACATCTCGCTCTCAAACAACGAAGATGAGATGCCACCGAGGTTCACCTTCACAAATGGTCCGTTGGCACGGCGGCTCTGGCGGTGAATGGCCTCGGCAATGAGTTCCTTGCCCGTGCCGCTTTCGCCAGTGATGAGGACGGGGGCATTAGTTGGGGCCACGCGGCTGACGGTGGCATAGATATTGGACAATGAAGGCAGCCTCACCCCTAACTTCTCTGCCTCGGACGAGGTAGTCCCAGGATTAACTTTGAATTTTGAATTTATAGATTTTGTTCCGCCTGAGCGTTGCGAAGAATTCTGAATCTCCTTTGCTGTCTCTATCCTCTCCAGCAGCACGCCGTTGTCCCAGGGCTTGGTGATGAAGTCAAAAGCCCCTGCTCGCATTCCCCGCACAGCAAGGTCGATGCTGCCCCATGCCGTCATCAGGATGCAGGGCACATCAGGACGGAAAACTTTGATTTGCTTTAAAAGTGTCAAGCCTTCCTCGCCGTCGGTGGAGGAGGTATAATAAGATTCATGGCTGTAATTCATGTCCATCAGCACAAGCTCCACAGCGGGCGTATCGCGGATAATCCTGATGGCCTCCTTCGGTTCTTCGGCCAAAGCAACCTCGTACTCATTGCGTTCCAGGATAAGCTTCAGCGAGAGGCGTATGCTTTTATCATCGTCAACTACAAGAATCATCGAAGTAATTTACGATTTGACTATTTACGATTTACTATTTATTATTCAGGGCAAAGCCCGTTGATGGTGCAAAGGTAATAAGATTTTCCAATCCCCACAAGTTTTTATTGCAAGAATCCGCCAATCCCCACAAATCCTATTCTTCTCTCAATGATTCCGTAATCTCGCTGCGGCAGATGCGCCAAGCGGGGATGATGGTACCGATGAGGACGGTACATAATATAATAATGTAAACGAAGATGCTGACGACGAGAAAGTGCGTGCCGAAGTCGTCGAACCAAAGACGGACGGCAGGGTTGTTACTTTCGAAGTTGTTGTAGAGGCCCTTTGCGGAGGCGAACTGGAAGTAGATGATGCAGCCAATAACGACGCTGATGGTGGTAAGCAGCCACGCCTCGCGAATGAAGTCCCAAAAGACGTTCCACTTCGTCGCACCGAAAGCTCGACGCACACCGGCTTCCTCACGGCGCTGACGTATGTACATCAGCAAGGTGCCGAATACGCCAAATGCTATGTTCACAGAAAAGAACGCTGCGATGAACAAATTACGACGCATCTGACCGCCGATACCAATGCTGCTAATGTCCTCTCGGAAAGCATTGCGGGCTGTCTGGAAATCGCGGATGTAGCAATGCTCTGTCATTATCTCCGTTTGCAGTTGCTGTTTATGGCTCTCCAAGAAACGCTCTGCATTCACACCTTCCCGCAGTCGTACGATAATAGGTACTGAGGAACTCGAGCCAGTAGAACATTTGAACACCGTGGCAAGGTCGCGGTCCCAAGCATGATGGCGCACATCCTTCACCACAGCACGGATGCGGTAGTTCTCTTCCTTTCGGCCATACTCACCGTTTTCCAGCCAACCATATCCCTTACTAATTAAGCTGCGTCCCGCCACATCGATGGTGCCGAAGAGTCCCATCGCCATAGAACGTGTGATGATGACCTCGTTCCCTTCGCAGTCGTGGCTCAGTTCGCTGGTAGGCACTTCGGGCGTGATCGACTGGATGCCATAAACTTCAAACATCCGGGAATCTTTCATGAATTCATATTGACAAGCATAAAGGGAGTCGCTGTCATGGTAGAAGTAGGTTGACCAGCCATAGATTCCCAAACCAATAGGATTGAAAACGGCTCGATAGGCCAGCACCACGTCCTCCAGCTCTTGCACCTTCTGTAACAAGTGTTCTTCCTCGTCAGGAATGGTGGTAATCTGCTGTTCCTCTATATCCAGACGGGTGACAGTGCTGGACACATTCAGTTTTACCATTCTGTCAACATCAAAGCCAGGGTTCATCCGTATGACAGTGCCAGTTACCAGCACTGGATCGAAAGCCCACCAGCAGGCGATGGTGACAAGGATGAGTTCCAAAATTAACCAGAGAGATGACCTCCGGCGGAATATTTCTGTAATCTGTTTCATTTCTTTATCATCATAGATTCAACAATCGGTTTTCTAAGGCTGAGCCATGCGGGTAGGGTCGCTGCCAATACATTCAGCAGTGTGCAGATGAGCAGGGCAATGAGGAAGATGACAGGGCCAAAGAACATTTCGCCCTTAATGATGGGTACGCTCTCGTAGAGGTAATTGTTCATAGAGAATATAGAAAAGACCCAGTCGCGCCAGCTGTAGAGAGCAGTCCATGCCAAACATAGCCCTATGGCACCGCCCATGAGTGTGAGCAGCAAGTTCTCCATAATGACCTGCCAGAACAATGTGCGTCGCTTGGCTCCGAATGCTTTGCGGATGGCCATCTCAGGCAGGCGGCGCTCCATGCGGCTTGCCACCATGCCGCTCAGGTTGAGGGCAGGCACAAGAAGCAGGAGCAGGATGGCGGGTGTGACGTACCAGTACAAGTCCTCGTCCCAAGTTTGGAATATGCCGCCGAGTTCATGCCATATGGTGGAGTTGTGTGTCTCGAGGCTGGCAACCATTTCTACGGGTTCGTCCTTATGCATGGAATTGTAGCGAGCCTCCACCTCCTTCATTTCCTGCAGGAAGGCATCCCGCTTGTCAGCAGGCACCGCAAAGGCTACTTTCAGATTCACCTCTATATTATATTCTCCTTTAACCACCTCGCCATCTTTACCAATGAAGTGTAAATTGTCTAAAAGCCCTTGGGCGTTATACGGACACCAGATGTCGGCCACACATTTCTCCGTGAGCGAACTCGGCGTCTCTACCACACCACAGATGATGAAGTCGCGGTTGTTGACGTAGATGCGCTGTCCCACGGCTTTTGCTCCTTTGCCGAAAATCAGTTCTGCCACCTCGGTTGTCACCACCACAGTTCTGCTGCGGTTGTCGAAATCGTCCTGCGTGAAGGGTGCACCCTCGGTGAAGTTGAATTGGTAGAAGCGGAAGAAGCCCGGCTCGGTCAACTTTACCCGCACGCCGTGGTCGTGAACATTGTCGGCAAGCTTCATGTAAGCCGATGACCACATCTGCCACTCCGCCGTTGCCATTACGCACTCTGGCGTCTGCATCGTCTGGAACAAGTCCCGGAATGTATCGCTATAAATTCCGCTGGGAGCCTGTTGCTCTCCTCTTTCGAGACTATTCAGATAGTACGTCTTGCTCCTGTTCACTTCCGGCGCTATGTCGGCTACCTTAATATAAAACACTTCGGCAATGAGCATCGTAAAGGCGATGGCGAGCGCCGTGCCGCAGATGTACATAGCGGAATAAAGTTTCTCTTCTCGCATCATGGCGAGGGCTTGACGAAGATAGGTTTTGCTCATTATTTTGATGACTTTTTTTGTTAATGCTGATGAATTGCTCCAGTCATGATACATGAATGATTCCAATCATACGTATGACTGATTTTGATGATACGTATGATTTGCTTCAATGATACGTATGATTCGCTTCAATGATACGTATGATTCGCTTCAATGATACGTATGAATGATTTCAACCATACTTATTTCACTTTCAGTTTCTCTTTTCCTTTGTATTTTGTCATGTCGCTGACCACCACCTGTTCTCCTTCTTGCAAACCCTCGATAACCTCGATATAGTCATAGTTGCATTCACCCAGCTTGACATTCTTCATTCTTAATTCTTCATTCTTCATTACAAACATCGTGTAGTCACCCGGGCCGCTGTAGAACGAGCCGTTCTTGATGCGCAAGACATCGTCCTTGATGCTGGTGATGACGAAAACTTCAGTTCG
>JAGCNQ010000039.1 GCA_017645845.1 Bacteroidaceae bacterium | reverse complement strand
CCGCTCCAAGTAGTTATAATCTCCATTTTTCGTAATATCCCCACCAGGTTCAATAGGCGTCACGGGGTTGTCGATTTTTTCAGCACAAGCTGTGAAGCCTGCCGACATGGTCACTGCGAACAGGAAGGCGCCTGCGGCCTTCAGCATGTTCTGGAATAGTTTTTGTTTCATAAGCATATAAATTTATAATGTTAAATTAAGTTAGTAATTACATAAAGAAGCGTGGCACTGTTACGTTCCATATCTTCTGTTGAAGGCCCTAGGAAAACCCGTAATCCAAGATACAGTAATAGCAGTCCACGCAAAGCATGGGACTGATTACGCTGTCGTCTGGATTAACGTGTGAAAGTTTCCTAGGCTTTACAACAGTCAGACAAGCATAACGCTCCGTGATTCCCACAATGTCGAGAAGAGCAACAAAGTTGCAATTCTGTGGGCAAATATAGGAAAAAATGCGCGGACTGCCAAGTTTTTTGTTCATTTTCTTTCGTTTTGCAGCAATTTTTATTGTTTTATGGTGCGAAATTACAATATTTCGTTCAATAGCATGTTCTCGTGGCGCACAATTTTGTTCTCACGGCGCACAAACTGCATTTTTTTGCAATTTTTGGCTATTTCATCGGATTTATTTCGCTTGGAGTGAGATATTTCTTCACAAAATATTTGGCAGATTTGATAGAAAACACTATCTTTGCACACAAGAAATGTTTATCCGGCTTAACACTTATGAAACAACTTGTTTTCGCCTTTGCAGCGCTGATGGTGCTGTGTGCTTGTCAGGAAAAGAGTCGGCCAACAGCCGCTATGGTATCGGATGCCGACAGCATCTACACCGATCAGTATATCAAGATGCACTTCGTGAAGGAGCCGGAACGCTGCCTGGGACTCATCGACACTGCCGAGATGAAGGGTATGATGACTGTCGATAGCTGTAACATGATGCGCGGCTACGTGTACAACACGGGGTTGCAAGACCGCAAGCAGGGCAGGCTCTATATGAGAAAGGTATTGGACCGCGAAGGAATTGACAAGACGAGTGACGTCTACCTGTCGACACTCGACGGCTACACCACGATCTGTATGTCGGAAGGGAAGGCGGAAGAGACACTGAACGCAGCACTGGAAGGCATAGAACTGGCACGCCAGCGCGGTTTAAAGCGACAGGAGGCATCCTTCTACGCTACAGCAGGCTCGGCCATGGAGCTGCAGCGCCCTGGTTCGGGTGAGGCATATTTGAGGAAAGCCATCGACATCATCAGAAGTATGGACGATGCAGGTGCCCAGCCCAAGGCTTCGTACTATATGAGTCTGCTGGCCCAAAGGCTTGGCGAGAACAAGAAATACGCCGAAGGGGCACAGGTATGCCGCGAGCGGCTGGCCTTCATCGACGAGATGGAGCAGAAGGGTATCAAGATGCCTGAGGGCTACTTCGAGAAACAGCGGGGCGGAGCCTACTGCGTGCTGGCCTGCTTGGAGGCGGAATTAGGACACATGGACGAGGCGCGACGCGCTGCCGAGAATTTTGAAAAAACATCATACGCCATGACGCCCACAGGACAGTTTAACATTCTTCCCTACTATGTTAAGACGGGTAACAAAGCCCGCGTGGAAGAGCTAAGCGAGCGACGGGAGGAATTGCTGCAGCAAGGCGACACCATCAGCGAATTATATCGCACGCTGTTCATCAATAGAGCCAACCTGTACAACAGTCTGGGCGACTACCGCCGTGCCTTCGAGGCCACCACGCGCGCCTCTGTCATCCAGGACAGCCTCACAGTCCGTGAACGCAACAGCAAGGCAGAAGAGTATGAGGCGAAGTTTAAGACGCAGGAGGCTGAGATGGCTCTGAAAGAGAAGGAGGCCAGCGAGCGCATACACCTTATTATTATAATAGCACTCGTCACCATCGTTGTTCTGGGCGCACTGGCCCTGTGGCGCATCATGATGGACAGACGCCGTCTGAACGAGCGCAACCACGACCTGTATGCCACCATTCAGCAGATGCTGGAAAAGCAGAACGAAGCAGAGCAGGCTTTGGAAGAGACGCCTGAGACGGCACTGTCGGGCAACCAACAACTGTATCAGCGCATCGTCAGACTGATGAAGGAGCAGAAGCCCTATACCGACAGCAACATGAACCGCAACAGTATGGCCCAACTGCTGGGTACCAACTACAATCTGCTGGCTGATGCCATACGAGAATGTGCCAACGGACAGTCGATCGGTGACTTTATCGAAGACTGGCGATTGCGACATGCCGCACAACTGCTGGCCGAGACCGACCATTCGATAGGCCTCATCATTGAGATGAGCGGCTTTGTTACCCGCAGCCACTTCAATACCTTATTCCGCGAGCGATTCAAGATGACTCCATCGGAATACCGTAAGGCGACCAAGTAATCGCCCATCTAATCGGTTTACCTGACAACCTTCTTGCCTTGGCGAATATAGATGCCATGTTTCAAAGCCTTTTCGTTCACACGACGACCGTTGAGGTCGTAATAGTCGGCGTTGAGAGAGGACTCTGAGGAGAGGCTACTGATGCCCGTGGGGTCGTACTGGCTATCGTTGCTGAGGAAGACATCGTCGATGACTATCTTG
>JAGCNQ010000038.1 GCA_017645845.1 Bacteroidaceae bacterium | reverse complement strand
GACAGCGGCCACATCAATCTGGACAGCCTCCAGTGGACGCGGGAGCCTGCCGCATGTGAAATCAAGAATGATACCATTCGCATCACCACCGCTCCGAAGACCGACCTCTGGCAGCGCACTTACTATCACTTCCAGAACGACAATGCGCCCGTATTGCAGATGAAGACCCGCGAGAAGTTCTTCAGTTTCGTGGTGAAGACCGATTTTACGGGCAGTCACCATCGCTTTGACCAATGTGGCATCGTGATGTATCTTGGCAGCGAGAACTGGCTGAAAGGCTCGGTGGAATACGAGAACGAGGAGTTTCAGCACCTGGGCAGCGTAGTGACGAACAATGGCTACTCCGACTGGGCCACGACGGCTATTCCTGCTGATGTGAAAACCATGTGGTACCGATTCTCACGGCGTGAAGATGACTACTGCATAGAGTGCTCTGCTGACGGACAGACGTTCAGTCAGATGCGTGTCTGCCACATGCCTGCAGCCGCTGATAAAATCAGTTTCGGAATCTATGCCTGCTCGCCCGAAGAGTCCTCATTCACGGCTGTTTTCTCAGATATGAAAATCACCGCATGTGCATGGAAGGCTCACGACGGTCAGCAGCCTGACGAGTAATTTTCCAATTTATTTGAGAATTATAAGTCTTTAATAAAACAATTATGATAGAGATGAAAATTGAGAAATTCACGAATGATGATTTTGCCAAAGCAGCATCGCTGGCTGCTGGTGCATGGGGCGAATTTTATACCGACGAACGGCAATGGTTTATCGATGCAGTGGCAGAGTATATCCTCCGCTATAACTACAGCAATCCCTTGCTGGCCTTGAAGGCTGTGGGCGATGATGGCGTGATTCATGGGGTGCTTTTTGCAAACTTACATGACGACAAGGCGGATGTTATTCAGTAGCGTGAAAACATTGAGGCCCAGATGACCGACCATGAGCGTGGACGCTTCTGTCTATTGGCATCGCCTATGCTATTTGGAGTGCCCTCGGCATCGTGTTGATAACACTCATCGGTATTTTTGTGTTTAAGCAAGTACCCGATTTACCAGCCTATATCGGTATTGCGCTGATTATGGCAGGCGTTATCGTAATCAACCTGTTCTCAAAGATGGAAGTGCATTAAGAAAAATCGGAATAAATGAAACAATTCTCGTTCACATCAAAAAACGTGTTCCTACTGAAACGAAGCATCGATTTGTCGTTGTTGCGTCAAGGATTCCATATTCCTCCAGAGTTTCATGCGCTTGTGTATGCTGCTATCGGACGGGAGTTGCATCATGGAGAGAGTTGCGACGTGCACTTGTTGGTTGGGGGAGAAAACTTCAAAGTGCGGATGTACAATATTGATTTCGACCGTAGCAAATATCCTAATCATCCTGTCGCCAACCTTCCATCGTATAGTGCACCGATATAATCCTCGCTTCGACCGTGAGAGGTTGTGCTTCGAGTTTGAGAACGGCGTGCATGAGACCATAAGGCTTGATAGGCATTTGCAGAAGCAGAAATCGGAATATCGTTGAGGCGAGCAATCTCATTGACAGAGCTATAGAATTGTTGAATGCTGTTTGCAAAGGAACTGCTATTGAAGATAATAAAGAATAAGCAACATGGATAAAAAGATTGAAAGTTTAAAACCAATGGATGCCTTATATCAGGACATTCGACAAATCATAGAAACGTCACGCAGCAATGCTGTGCGTAGTGTTGACTTTTGCCGTGTACAAATGTACTGGCAGCTTGGTCGTCGCATCTTTGAGGAAGAACAGCAAGGAAAGGAACGTGCCGACTACGGTACATATCTATTGCAGAATCTTGCAAAACGTTTGGAGCCAGAATACGGAAGTGGATTTAGCTATCGTCAACTAAAGTTTTGCAGGCAATTTTATAGGACATACCCAAATGGGAACACACTGCGTTCCCAATTGAATTGGAGTCAATATCGCCTTCTTATTCAAATCTCAGACTCAGACAAACGCGAGTATTATGAACTGGAGGCTGTGAACAACGCTTGGACGGGACGTGAGATAAACGAAGGACGAAAGACGATAAACGAATGACGAAAGACGATAACGAAAAACTCAAATAAATTTGGTTTTTCGCTCGCTTATTCGTAAATTTGCCGTTGAAAACAGATAATCCGACGCAGATATGAAAAGGATTCTTATTGTGCTTTATGCAGTTTTGTTAGCCGCAACTGCCGAAGCTCAGACTGAGCAGAAGGAGGTCTATAATGAGGACATCAACCCCTTGGAACAGATTGACCAGGCTCTTGTCAAGGCAAAGGCAGAAGGGAAGTTTGTAATCTGTCAGGTGGGCGGCAACTGGTGTCCGTGGTGCTTGCGTTTTGCAGACTTCATCACAAAAGATACGACTATCAGCAAGGTTATTGACGAAAACTTTGCGTATATCCACGTGAACTACAATCCCCGCAAGTCGGAAGGTGAGGAAAAGCAGCAGCAGGCAAAAACCCTAATGGTAAGGCTCGGTAATTGCGGCCGCTTTGGCTTTCCAGTGCTCGTTGTACTTGACGAAGAAGGAAATGTGATTCACATTCAGGATTCGAGTTTTCTGGAAGAGGGACAAGGTTATAACCAAGAGAAAGTGCTGCGCTTCTTCAAGGGCTGGTCTCCCAAATCTGTTAAGACGCAACAATAAGCTGTATGCTAGGTTCAGATTCAAACAATTAAATTCAATATAATTATGCAAGGAAACTTTTCTTACCACAATCCCACCAAACTGTATTTTGGTGAAGATTCTTTGAACTATCTCAAGGACGAATTGAAGAACTTCGGGCCAGTCGTGCTCCTGAATTATGGTAGCGGAAGTGTGAAACGTAATGGTATCTACGACCAGGTAATTGCTATTCTGAAAGGTGGTGGCAAGTCCATCGTTGAGAATCCGGGCGTGATGAGCAACCCTACTTTGGAGAAGTTGCGTGAGGGTATCCAGATAGCTCGCGATAACAAGGTTGACTGGATTCTCGCCCTGGGTGGCGGAAGTGTATGCGACTATTCCAAGGCTGTGGCTGCCTCTGTTTATTACGATGGCGATTATTGGGATAAGTTCTGGCTGAAGCAGGAACAACCCGATGCTGACCAGAAACTCTTGCCTGTAGGCTGCATCCTGACGATGGCAGGTACGGGTTCGGAGATGAACGCTGGTACGGTTATTACCGACGCAGAGCACACGTTCAAGGTGGGCCATGTGTTTGATGACCGTCTGATGCCGAAATTCTCAATCCTGAATCCGAAGTTCACGATGACTGTGCCTGACAACCAGATGAAGGCGGGCATCTATGACATCATGAACCACATCATGGAGCAGTACTTTTCTGATTTCGACGACAACACGAGCGATTATCTCTCCGAGGGTCTGATGCGTAGTCTCATTGTGGCTTCGCGCAAGGCTGTAAAGAATCCGCAGGACTACGAGGCTCGTTCGAACATTATGTGGACAGCAACGTGGGCGCTCAACACACTCATCGGTTTGGGCAAGAGAGAGGACTGGATGGTACACATGATTGGCCACTCTGTGGGAGCTTGGACGCATGCCCCTCATGGCTATTGTCTCGCCGCCGTATCAATGGCTTATTATCGTCGCGCCATGAAGCCGGGTCTGCCCAAGTTTGTGCGCTTTGCCAAGAATGTATGGAATGTCCAGGGTGATGGTATGACAGACGAGCAGATTGCCGAAGCTGGTTTGGTGGCTTTGAAAAGCTGGATGTTGGAGGTTGGTCTGCCGCTGACTATCAGCGAAATAGGTGCTACACCCGACATGATTCCAGGAATTACTGGAGGCACTATCTGTTATCCCGCAGGTTACCTCGACCTGAAGCCCGAGGACATTACTGAAATACTGAAAGACAGTCTGTAAAAGACTTTCAACAGTTATTCGTAATGTCTGATTCTCACGTCAACGCCTGATTCTTTTAACTGCGCTGGGAGTGTGCTGACATCTGTCTGTCCGTAGTGATAGGGGAACAGCACCTTGGGTTTGATGGTCTTTGCGGCCTTTACCAGTTGCTCCGTTGTCATAGTGTAGGGCTGATTGCAGGGAAGGAAGGCAATGTCAATATTTTTCATGGTTGACATTTCCGGGATATCCTCCGTGTCTCCTGCAATATAGATTCTCAGGCCGTCGAGGGTAAGAATATAGCCGTTGTCCCTTCCCTTCGGATGGAACTGGAGGCGTCCTTCTGTTGTGTTGTAGGCTGGAACAGCCTCTACGGTGAAGTCGTCTGCCAGTTTCATCTTGTCTCCGTTGACCATTGCTTTCCCCGAACCATACATCTCCATACAACGCATATTCATAATGAGTTGTGTGTTTTCGTTTGACAAGAGCTTTATTGCATCCTTGTCGAAGTGGTCACCATGTTCGTGCGTCACAAAAAGGTAATCAGCCTTGGGCATCGAAGAATAGTCAATAGTCTTGTTGCCGAGTTTCCTTACAGGGTCAATCTCAATCTCCCGACCATCGTACTCAATACGTATGCTGGCATGAACCAACGCATGAAACTTCACCGGCTTTCCGCTTTTTGTCTTGAAAATATCCACTTCGTAAGTGTCTGTTTGTTGAGTTTGGCTGCAGGCTGTCGTCAGCCCCAACATTGCCAATAAGCAAGTAACAATCTTTTTCATAACTAATATTGTTTATTTATTTATTTATTTATCCTCCTTTAGCCACTCTGCGAGTCTCCCTTCGTGCTTCCCTCCATTTCGGAAAGTATTTGTCCATCAGCGCATGGAAACGGGAGTTGTGACTTGGCTCTAACAGGTGACACAATTCATGAACCACTACATGCTCGACACACCAATCCGGCAATAACAACAGGTAGGTGGAGTAGCAGACGCAGCGGTCCTTCATTTTACACATACCCCAACGGGATATCATCGGTTTATAATTGACTGTGGACGGCCTGACTCCCATCACCTTTGTATATCGTTCTATCATGGGTTCCACCAATGCTGCCAACCTTTTTGCGGCATCATCCTTTTGTGCCCGTGTTGTCAATGGAAGCTGATTGTAAAAATCTGTCCGTAACCGCTGACGTTCAGCAGTTTTCCTTCTGGCTTCGATAATCCAATCATGATGTTGATTAATGAATTTTTCTACATCACTTTTCGGCATACCGATAGGAGCCGACACATGTACATCGCCATTTTTCACAATGTGCATCGACAATCTCCTTGTCCTTCTGTATGTCAGTAGTATTGCCATTATCGTTTCCTGAGTACAAAGATAAGCATTTTATTGAGTTATTGAGCAAAATAATATAGTTTAGTTGCTACTTTTCTATGTTTTTTGCAGGTATTAATGTGTTTTTTTATTTTTTTTTCTCATTTATTGATGATAATTCAAAATATATTTGTATTTTTGCAAAGCAATCATGATAAATGAATTTAGGAGTTGATTGGTTCGGAATGGGTTCGACTCCCATTCGAACCACGAAGCAAAAGTGTTTTTCATGGTATTAGATTTTAAGGTTGTTGTAGATTCCCGGTCGTGAGATTAGGAATCTTTTTTTATTACCTCAAAAATCGGGCAGTCATAAGTGTCTATACAGACATTTCAGATGATTTTGGAAAGTCGCCGTAGATTTCCTTGTAGGCATAGGCGTAGTATTCCTCCGGTGCTATGCCCGGGTAGAGGTCGCGGAAAAGGTGGAAAGTCGCTTCGCGGTCGCAGTATGGTGCCAGCTTGAGATATTTGAGGAAATTCTTCGAATCATTCTTGCGAAGATAGCAGCTGGCAAGATAGGGTACGACGAATTTCCCCTCGTGTGTGCCGAAAATGGTCCAGACATCATCGAGCAGGTCGATGGCGCAGTCTGTATAGCCGGCATTATTGTACGACAATGCGATGTTGAAGAGCGTCTCGCCCTGCTCAGGACTTTTCGCCAAAGCTGTTGCGAATGATTTTTCTGCCAGGTCAGTCTGCTTGCATTGCAGGTAGATGTCGGCCTCGGTCATATCAAATTTCCAGGTCTGGCATTCGTCCCCGAGTTCTTTTGCTTTTACTATGGAGGCAAGTGCTTCGGGAATCCTGTCCAGACGACTCAGCGCATAGGCTCGCAATTGGAAAATCTGCGCAAGGTCGGATTCTTTTTCGGGCTGTTTTAGCGCGTTTTGTTCAGCTTTTTCGAGAAGTGGCAGGATTTCCTTGTAGCGCTCTTCGCTGCTATAGCAGATAGCCAACGAAACCAGCACATTGAGGTCGTCCGGCTGTGCTTCGAGATACCGTTTGTAGTGTTCGATGGCAGCTCCCATCTGATCGTCGTGGAAATAGGCATTCCCCTTCATGAGCAGCGCATTGCTGTCATCGGGGTTGATGGCAAGAGAGTAGTCGGCAGCCTCCACTGCTTGGGGGAACATCTCCAGCGCCACGTAGGTCTCTGCCAGAAGATTCCATGCGTTGGAGTTGTATGGCTCTTTATCCAGTATCTTTTGCAGCAAGGTCTGGGCGTCCTCGTAGTTGTCGAGCCCCATCTCAATTTCTGCCTCCATGATGGGCAGTTGCGGATGGTTGGGGAAGGATTCCCTGAGGCGTTCCAGCCATTCCTCAGCCCACGTCCACTGGTCGTAATCCATGAAGATGCTGGCACAGTCGTAGAGGTAGTTGTCGAGGCTGTCCTGCATCAGCTCCATCTGTTCGAGCAGGAAGTCGGAGGCATCTGACGGACGTCCCTCCTTGATGAGCAGTTCAGCGCGGATGTAGATGACTTCACAGTCCTGTTGTTCGGTAATGGCATCGATGATGGAACGAGCCTCGTCGAGCTTTCCGTAGAACATCTTTTGTCGGGCCAGGAAGATTTGCGGGTCAACGCTGTCGGGGTGCATGTCGATAGCCGCCTGTATGGCCTGATTGGCCTTGGCGTCCTGCTTGCCGGTCATATAGTATTCGGCAATGTCGGTCAGCTCGTCTGCCTCCAGATAGGGTACATGCCCCTCGGAGACAGCCTTCTCATAGCGATGCAGAAGCCTTTGGAAGTGCCTTGACTCGTAATAGGAATTAATCATTTAATATTTATAATTTATTCCACCTATTCCCTAATCCCTAATCCATAGAAATTCATCCCTTTAATCCTACGGTCTTGTTGAAGACAAGGTGTTCAGGGGTACTGGTGGTATCGACGTTGAAATAGCCGATGCGCTGGAACTGCAGGTAGCTCAGGGGCGGCATCGTGGCAGCGAATTTCTCAATAAAGGCGTTCTTGTTGATGATGAGCGACTCGGGGTTTAAGAAAGGACGCATGGCATCTATGCCACGCACACCATTCTCCTTCTCGTACTGCTTGATGGCATCGCGTGGATTCTCGCAAGTCCAAAGGCAGGCATAGTTACGTACTTCGCAAGGAATGCTGTGCTGACAGCTTACCCAGTGAAGCGTCTTGCCTTTTATCTTACGGTCGGCTCCCGGCATTCCGCTCTTAGTGTCAGCATCGTAGGTGGCATGAATGCAGGTGATGTTGCCGTTGCTATCTTTTTCGATACATTTGTAGTTACCGTTTTCATCCTGTTCATTAGAGCAGGCAATGATGTATGCATTCTTCAGTCGGACTTCCTTGCCAGGTCCCAGACGCAGGAATTTCTTGCCGCCCTCTTCCATGAAGTCTTCACGCTCAATGTAGAGTTCCTTCGAGAAATGTATTGTGTGTGTATTGCCTTCCATGATGGTATTTCCATCAGCATCACGCAATTCCGGGTTGTTTACAGCCTGCATTTCTTCCACTTGTCCATCCGGATAGTTGTCTATAATCAGTTTTACGGGGTCAACCACAGCACTGACGCGGATAGCACGGGTGTTCAAGTCCTCGCGACATGCAGCTTCCAACAGTTTGATGTCGTTCAGGGCATCGAAAGTAGTATATCCTATTTTGTCTATGAAGTTCAGTATTGCTTGCGGACTGTAACCTCTACGGCGGATACCGCAAATTGTTGGCATGCGGGGGTCGTCCCAACCATTCACCACACCTTCCTTAGTAAGGACAAGCAAGTTACGTTTAGACATTAAAGTGTAGTTCAGATTAAGCTTATTGAACTCAAACTGACGGGGACCTTGATAAGTTGAGAGTTGAGAGTTGAGAGTTGAGAGTTTGCTACCGCTCTCAGCCTTTTCTCCACAATCGGCAGCCCATTCGCGCATCCATGAAACAAATAGGTCGTAGAGCTCGCGGTGAGGAACGAACTCCAGCGTACAGATACTATGGGTTACACCCTCCAGATAGTCGCTCTGTCCATGCGTGAAGTCGTACATGGGGTAGGCATTCCATTTGTTGCCAGTACGCCAGTGTTCCATGTTCAGCACACGGTACATAATGGGGTCGCGGAAGTGCATGTTGGGGCTGGCCATATCTATCTTGGCACGTAGAATCATTCTGCCAGGTTCTACGTTACCGGAGTTCATTTCCCTGAAAAGTCTCAGGCTTTCTTCTACAGGTCTGTCACGATAGGGTGAGTTAGTGCCGGGTTCCGTAGGCGTACCTTTTTGAGCGGCGATTTCCTCGCTTGTCTGTTCATCCACGTAGGCACGTCCCTGCAGTATGCACCACTCGGCAAAGTCCCAAAGGTCCTGGAAGTAATCGCTGGCATAACAGACCTTTCCCCACTGAAACCCCAACCACTTGATGTCCCTCTCGATGGCTTTTACGTATTCCGTATCTTCCTTTTGAGGATTGGTATCATCCATTCTCAGGTTGCATACCCCACCGAACTTCTCAGCAATGCCGAAGTCGATAGCGATGGCTTTCGCATGACCGATGTGCAGATAGCCGTTTGGTTCGGGCGGGAAACGCGTCTGCACGCGTCCGCCGTTGAGACCTTCTGCCATATCTTTCTCCACTTTCTGTTCAATGAAGTTGAGGGTTTTCTTTTCCTCCGTGTTTATGCTTTGAACATTATTTAATTCTTCCATTTTCCCTTTATCAGTTTTATTACCACTTAAACTTCTTAAACCTCTTAAACTTTTTGCACTCTCTATTATTGCACAAATATACGGCAATTTTCCAATATTGAGGCATTCCATAAAAAAAATATACCTTAAAATGCTTTTATGCTAAAAAAAATGTTACAGAAAACTTGTAATTCTTTAAAAAAAATCTTACCTTTGCACCTGTTTTAAGATAAACAATCTTTTTACCTTAAGAGCTAATACCGATATTGCGGTTTGTCGTGAGACAAGCCGCAATTCTTTTTTCAAGAGGCAGGGCGCGGCGGAATTCACGAGGAAAACTTCAGGCAACAAAACAGATAAGGGTAGCGAATTATCGCCACCCTTATCTTTATATGCAGGCTTGTAATAGTCGAGATTAATCTGCTGCCATGATGTTAAGGATGCATACAAAGTCGGCAATATCGATTTTGCCGTCATTGTTGAGGTCTGCATTCTTGTTGTAGTTACCCTCTGCCATAATGTTCAGTACGCTTACTGCATCGGCAATGTCCACCTTTGTGTCAGCATTGAGGTCGCCAGTTATCATCGGTGCCGCGGGTATCACGGGTAAGATGATGCTGGGCAGACGCTGTTCCTCCGACAGGGCGGTGGTGAAGTAGGAGCTTAGTGCAGATAGTGTCGTGTTCGTCGTGACATACTCGAAAGCCGTCCCAGCTTCGTTCAGGACATAGCAGTTCTTGAGCACAGGAGCATACGTCACACCGTGGAACTTGTAGTCTGACGATGTAACGACCATCTTGTCGGAGCCCGTTTTAAAGAAGGGTACGTCGAGCGAACGGAAGACGATGGAACGTCCTGCCATTGTGGAGTCGGCTGCTATGATGTATGGGGTTGCACCACGTAGCACAGTGGCGGGAGCGAAGATGACTTCGCCATTGTCACCCTGGGCTGCAAACTCGTAAATCCAGAAGTGCTTGAGCGAGTCGTCGAGCGCAACATAGATGCTGTCCACAAAGATAGAGTCAGCTTCAAAAGGCATGGTGAATGCGTGCCAGCCTGTACCTTTCTCTGTTTCTGGGAAGGTATAGGTGAAGGAGGCGCTGTCCGCCTCGAAGTTTACGGGATTGTAGTAGGGCTTGTCGTTGATGAGGTTGATGCGCTTTGCATGGCTGCCGCTCACGGCGTTGCACGAATCTAGGCTGGACGGAACCTCCATACCGGATGCAAAGGCATAGATGGCGTTGGGATTGTTCCTGTTCGGCGTCAGACGTGAGATTTTGTTGCAGTCGGCATACGTGCCGCAGACGGTTGTGGTTGCCGTGACTGATTGACGGTATGCCATAGCGCCGATGGTGCCGTTGTTCTTCCAGGTCAGCACACCGCTCTTTACCATCCAGCCATGATCCCATAATCCTGCACCGCTCAGATTGCCATCCTGATTGACATAGTAGATGGGAAGATAATACTTTTCGCCGTCGTTGAGATTGTCGAAATCAAAGTCTATGCTGGCAATCTTGCCTGCTCCTATGTTAACTTCAACTGTCTGGCTTGAACCACTCCATGCTGTGCCCGAGCCACCCGGCTGGCGCCAATACTGTACACGTACCTTTCCATGGAAATCAGTCTTTGAATTGTTCTTGATGGAAGCCTTGCCCACGATGCGTTTGCCATAAACCACATCGTTGACAATATTGGAGATGGTGTAGGAAGAGACAGAGAGGCTGGCTTTGGCTGCATGTGCCTCGTCTACGATTTCCACTGTGCTCTGTCCGACGATTTCACCACCGTTTTCTGATCTGGTGAACCATAGTTTATATGTGCCGGTTTCTTCTGGCGTGAAGAAGTACGACACATCTACCGTCTCGTCTGCGCGAACGGCGACTTGTGACTTGCTTTTCACATAGGTGTCGCTCGAAGGATTGCTTGCCGTCTTGCTTGCATGCATATATACGGTCTTGAAGTACTCGTTGCTGTTGTTGCGATAGGTCACCTTCACTTCCTGTTCCTTGCCCGCGATGCGTGTGCCGGGGAAGACGATGGTGTCGATGCTGATGGAATTACCATTGGATATATCGACTGGGGTCAAGGTAACTGCACCGGTACTGTCAACCACTGCTTCTATGTAATGGTTGCGGAAGTTGTATTTGGCACGCCAAACTTTACTCCTTGTTGCCTTGCTGGCCGGTGACAACCTATAAGTGCCTTCCGGAAGTTTGTTCTTGAGGGAGAAGGTCTTGGTTTGGCTGGCTTTGTCTTCTATGCCAGTGATGGATTGCACAGTGCCGACAAGTGAGAGCTCGCCGTTATCATCCATCTTGACGATACCGGCATTGAAACTGCCAGTAGCTCCTGTCCTGTTCTCGAAAGTGGCTTTGATGGAGATATTGTTGACAACGGAAACATCTTTGATGAAGAGATAAGTGTCTGCTTTGTCGTTGTCGGGCAAACGGAGGTTGAAGAGTGCACGCTGGCTCATGCTATAACCGTCACTACTACTGCTGGCTCCGATACCGCTGTTATCACCCGGGTTGAGAATGCCTACGAGGAACCAGCCGTTGCTGCCGCCTCCCCAGCCCCAGTTGAGGTGGAAGAGGTTGTCGCCGTCGAAACCGTCGAGCACAAAGGCATGTCCGCCGCCGGAGGAGAAGCCGGAGAAGAGGACTGGATAGCCTTGCTCTATTTCGTTGTATAGCATGTCGAACCAATCGTCGATGCTGTAGTCGCCACGTTCGCCGACGTAGCAACTATTGTCGTAGCCAAAGTAGTTGATGTAAGCCTGGGCACTGAAGTTGGCACCAGAGGACGGGCCCCAACCCATCTTTACAGACTGGCCGCAATACAGCATCAGATTGGCAACGGCTGTGTCCTGTGCATTGGCTTGAGCTATGCTCTGCCAAGAATATGTGTCGCGCATGTTGTCCCAGTCAATAACTGTGTTGCGCGGTATAGCTGGCGTTGTGACGGTGATACTCTTCTTTTTATTGTCATCGTTTTTGTCCGTGTAGTTGTAGGTATTGGAATGAGCAGGGATGATGGCCTTGGTCTTTTCGGGATACCTGTAGAAGTACATGACCTGTGCCATCGCTGTAGCCGTACAACCGGTAGCGGGATAGTGCTGAGTGCCGTCCTCCTCCTTGTAGTACTTGGGGCAGGTGATGTTGTAGGGGCTTCCCTGGTTCCAGCGTGTGGTCAGGAGTTCGGGTACGCTATGCTTTGTTCCCTGGACCTTGTTGCGCTTCTTGATGAGGGGAGAGCTGGGCTGCAGGTCGTTGTCTATGATGTACTTGATTTGGTCAGCATAGAGTTGCAGCCAGGAACGCATGTTCTCAGGAATGTTGTCGGGGTCGAATGAGCCCTGGTCAACATATCCGAGGATAGGCTCTGTGCGGTCATCGGCTGAAACGATGACATAGCCGCTGTTACCTCCTGCATTGAAGATATAGTAGTAAGGCTGAGTGCCATCCTCATTTGAGGAATAACCTTTCGCCCCTCTCCTCGTAGAGGTGGCAGGAGAGAGGCTTTTGCCCTTAGCAAGCATGTATGTCTGTGCCGTGTAGAGCGCAGCCTGCTTGCCGACAGGTTCTGCTGTTGCCACCAGAGTGAAGCAGAGACTGATTAAAGGAAGGATAATCTTTTTCATATTCTGTTCGAGTTAGTTGTTTTTTTTAGGAAGATTGACGAAGGGGATTTTTATTCGTATCCGTTTGGATTGTTCTTCTGGAACCTCCATGAGTCGCGGCACATCTCCTCAATACCGAACTTCGCTTCCCACCCTAGTTCTCTCTTTGCCTTTGCAGGATTGCAATAACAGGTCGCAATGTCACCCGGACGGCGAGGCTTGATGACGTAGGGAACCTTCAGTCCATTGGCTTTCTCGAATGCCTTGACAACATCAAGGACTGAATAGCCGTGACCCGTGCCGAGGTTGTAGATGGCGAGGCCTTTCTTCTCCTGGATAGCCTTGAGTGCACAGACATGACCATTGGCGAGGTCCACAACATGGATGTAATCACGAACTCCTGTTCCGTCGTGAGTATCATAGTCATCGCCAAAAACACCAAGCTCCTTACGGATGCCGATGGCGGTCTGTGTGATATATGGCATCAGGTTGTTGGGAATGCCGTTGGGGTTCTCACCAATCAAACCCGACTCGTGGGCACCGATGGGGTTGAAGTAGCGCAGCAAAACAACGTTCCATTCAGGGTCAGCCTTCTGGACATCCATCAGCACCTGCTCAATCATAGACTTGGTCCATCCATAAGGATTGGTACACTGCCCCTTGGGACATTCCTCTGTAATGGGAATGATGGCAGGGTCTCCATAAACCGTTGCGCTGGAAGAGAAGATGATGTTCTTGCAACCATGCTGAGCCATCACATCAACGAGAACGAACACACCGTTCATGTTGGTTTCATAGTACATGAGAGGCTTAGCAACAGATTCTCCGACGGCCTTAAGTCCTGCGAAGTTGATGACTGCATCAATCTTATGCTCGGTAAAGATTTTGTCCATAGCAGCACGATCGCGGATATCGGCTTCAATCAGAGTAACTTTATGACCGATGATTTTCTCAACGCGACGGATTGCCTCAGGCTGAGAGTTATAAAAATTATCCACTACCACTACGCTGTGGCCTGCCTTATCCAACTCGATGAGGGTATGACTGCCGATATAACCGGCACCTCCTGTTAAAAGAATGTTCATATTATCAAATTCAAAATTATTAAATTAAAATATCTAATTAATTTCCCCTAAAAGGGGGTAGGGGGTCTATAGCCCAAACAATGTCTTCAAGCCGTTATCAACACCGCTGAAACCCATGAAGGCCAGAGCCAAAAGGCCAGCAGTAACGAGAGCAATGCTCATTCCCTGCATTCCTTTGGGCACGTCCATCATGGCCAGTTGCTCGCGAATGCCTGCAAAAACAACAAGTGCCAAAGCGAAACCGATAGCTGTGCTTATTGCAAAAACGACACCAGTCAGCAGATTGGGGTCGAGTCCCTGAGTGGCGTATGTGCCGTTGGCAACAAGTATCGCTACACCAAGTATGCAGCAGTTGGTCGTGATGAGCGGCAGGAAGACGCCGAGTGCCTGATATAGGGCAGGAGCACTCTTCTTCAGGATAATCTCCACCATCTGCACAAGGGCTGCAATGACCAGGATGAAGGCAATCGTCTGGAGATATTCGAGGTTGAATGCTTTGAGTACATATATTTGCAAGAGATAGGTCACGATGGTGGCAAGCGTGAGCACGAAAGCCACCGCAGCACCCATACCGAGGGCCGAATCTACCTTCTTACTTACACCAAGGAAAGGACAGATGCCCAGGAATTGCGACAGGACAATGTTATTGACGAAAATCGCTGTGATGAATATGAGTATATATGCCATAGCTATTTACTTTTTAACAATTTACGATTTACTTTTCCTTAATCTCTAATCCTTAATCTTGTTTACTATTGCAATAAGATAACCAAGTGCAATGAAGGCTCCAGGAGCCAGCACAAAGACGAGAGCACCATAATCCTCGGGGAAGAGCGTCATATCGAAAACTCTGCCAGTACCGAGCACCTCGCGGGCAGCACCCAAAAGTGTGAGGGCGAAGGTAAAGCCTATGCCCATACCGATACCGTCGCATATACTGCTAACAACACCATTCTTGGCGGCAAAGGCTTCAGCACGCCCCAGAATGATACAGTTCACGACAATAAGGGGGATGAACAAGCCAAGGCTGGCATCAACTTCCGGAGCGTATGCCTTAATGAGCATCTGCAGAATGGTCACCAGAGATGCAATCACAACGATGAACGAAGGGATGCGCACCATGTCGGGGATAAGGTTCTTGATAAGCGAGATAATCATGTTAGAAAAGACGAGTACCGCCATTGTGGCAAGTCCCATCGACATGCCATTTATTGCACTACTGGTAGTTCCAAGGGTTGGACACATACCAAGCAGGAGTACGAAAGTGGGGTTCTCCTTTATTATTCCGTTAAGCAGGACTTTCATGTTGTTCATTTCAATATCCTCCTATACATTATATATTATTACTAGTTTTCCCAGTTTGTGAACTGGCACCGCTCTGTCCGTCTGAATAGCTTACGGAAAGGGCTTTGTATGCAGCATTGATGCAGCGCAGGAAAGCTCGGCTGGTGATTGTCGATGCAGTGATGGCATCCACTTCACCGCCGTCCTTGCTGACGGTCAGTTCGCCTGCCTGCTTGCCGATAATATCACCTTTCTGTCCTTTTTGGAACCAATCCTGAGCTTTGGCACCGAGTCCCGGTGTCTCGCTGGACTCCATCACACGATAACCCAGCACTTGTCCAGTTTCATTGAATCCGACAAGGACTGTAAGGTTGCCTCCGAAACCCTTTGGGTCTGTTACCTGAACAGCTGTGCCCTGTTCTGTACGATAGATGGTGGCACCCGCTTCGGTCACCTCTGCTTTAGGAACTTCCAGACCTTTTGCTGAAAGCACTTCGCCGATACCATCTGCCAATTGTTGTGCCTTGATGGTTTCGATGGGCCCCTTTGTTATATCATTAACATAACCCAATGCTGCGCCAGCAACGACGGCAATGGCGGTCAGCACGATGGCCATATTATACCAAGTGGATTTAAGCTTCTTCATTTCTTTTCCTCCTTTCTGATGACTTCGCCGAAGCGCTTAGGCTTGCAATAGGTATTGATGAGAGGCGTGAAGGCATTCATGATGAGAATCGCGAATGACATTCCTTCCGGATAAGCTCCCCAGTTACGGATGATTATAGTGAGCAGACCGATGCTGACACCATAGATAAGTTGTCCCTTTGCTGTCATGGGAGAGGTGACATAGTCTGTTGCCATGAAGCAGGCACCGAGAATCAAACCACCACTCATGAGTACGACGTGAGGCATTGCATAGATAGGATTAATGGTGTGCATGATTCCCGAGAAAACAGCAACTGTGCCGAGAATGCTGACGGGAATATGCCAAGTGATAATCTTACGCCAAAGCATAAAGGCGCAGCCTAAAAGCAGTAACAGGGCGCTGACTTCACCAAGGGAACCTCCAGTTTGGCCGATGAGCATCTCGGTGGCATCAGGTAGTTTGTTTAGTTCCGCTGGATTACCGCTTGCAATAGCATTCTGCATGATGAAGAGCGGTGTGGCAGCCGTCTCTGCATCTGTATAGGCAGTGAGTTGTCCGGCTACAGGCCAGCTGGTCATCTGTACAGGGAAACTGATGAGCAAGAATACGCGACCAACTAGGGCAGGATTGAAGGGGTTCTGTCCCAAACCGCCGTATGTCATCTTGCCAATACCAATGGCAACGAGGGCACCGATGATGATAATCCATAAAGGCAGGTTGCTTGGCAGGTTGAAGCCCAGCAGTAAGCCGGTCAGTATAGCACTGCCATCACAGATGGAGCGCCCTGGGCGTTTCAGCAGGAACTTTGTGATGGCCCATTCGAAGAAAACACAGGAAACTACCGATGTCGCAAGTACGATGGCAGCACCTAGGCCGAAGAACCATAGGCTGGCTATAAGAGCCGGCACCAAGGCTATACATACTCCATACATGTTCTTCTGAACGGAATCGCCTCCGTGAACATGCGGTGAAAGAGAAACGATTATTTTATTAGCCATAATTATCAATTGTCAATTATCATTTTTCAATTACTTAGCTGCTCTGCTCTTAATGATACCCATGACTGTTGTCTTTCCAACGCGAATCATATCGAGCAAAGGACGATTACTTGGGCAAGTGAACTGGCAGCTGCCGCATTCAATACAGCTGGTTATGTCGTTCTTCTCTGCACCTTCCCAGTCTTCCTTTGCACTTATTTTGCTGAGCAGGTATGGCTCCAGTCCCATAGGACAGGCACTAACGCACTTGGCACAACGGATGCAGGGATTGGGTGTGGCACGAAGAGCCTCTTTTTCGTTCATGAAGAGCAGACCGCTGGAGCCTTTCGTCATGGGAATGTCAAGACTGAGTAGAGCTTTACCCATCATGGGACCACCACCGATAATCTTGCCTGTATCTTCGGGCAGACCGCCACACTCGTCTATCAATTGCAGGAAGGGAGTACCCAAACGAGCCAACAGATTACTTGGTTGCTTGACACTCT
>JAGCNQ010000037.1 GCA_017645845.1 Bacteroidaceae bacterium | reverse complement strand
CAATTGCTGATGTTCTTCCTCGGCATGGGAGGCTTGTGGTTCGTTCCTACCTTCTACCGCCTCACGGACCTGCCACCATTCCTCGGTGCCCTGTGTGTGCTCGGCGTACTATGGGTGGTGAACGAGATTATCAACCGCAAGCGCATCCTCTCTGACCAACCTTTTACCGCAAGAACCAGCCGCAGCCTTCAATACGAGGTGATACAAATGATTATGTTCTTCCTCGGCATAGGACTTAGTGTGGATATCCTCATCGAAATCGGAGCAATGAAAAGTGTGGGCGACTGGTGCAACCAATACATCCACAACATCTACTTCCTGTCGCTCGTCCTGGGTGGTGTCAGCTCTGTGATGGACAATATAGCCCTTGTCATCAGCGGTATCTCCATCTATCCTGTTTTGGATGGCAATGTCGCCGATATGACGAAATACATGCAGAGTTTCGTCCAGAACGGACAATACTGGCACCTCATCACCCTGAGCGGCTGTGTAGGCGGCTGTCTGTTGCCCATCGGCAATACTGCAGGCTATGCACTGATGAAGGCGGAGGACGTAACCATCTGGTGGTATTTCAAGCACATTACGATAAAAGTGCTCCTCGGCTGGATCTGCGCCCTCGGAATATACTTCCTGGTGGACCACTTCCTGAGGTAAAGGCCCTCTCCTATCCTCCCCCCAAAGGGAGGCTTATTATTTATTTTGAATTTATAAATTTTGAATTTCGATTTATCTAAGCTCGGAATTAGCGACCTGAATGCGATGCAGCAAGACACGCTGCAGACGGTTCGCAAGGGCGCTTCAGTAGTACTTCTCAGCCCTACTGGTTCTGGAAAGACGCTGGCCTACCTCCTACCCCTGTTGCAGAAGCTCGATGCTGCAAACGACAAGCTGCAAGCACTCATCATTGTTCCTTCGCGAGAACTTGCCATACAGACAGCCGATGTGGCACGCCGCCTCTGCTCAGAACTGCGAGTAGCTGCCTGTTACGGAGGCAGGGCTGCCATGGAGGAGCATCAACAGATGCGCGGCCTGCGGCCTCACCTCGTGGCTGCCACTCCGGGACGATTGCTTGACCACCTCCAGAAAGGCAATCTGCAAACGGAGAACGTCAGCACACTCGTCATTGATGAGTTCGACAAATCGCTGGAACTGGGCTTCCGCGAACAGATGCAGGGCATCATCTCCTTGCTCCCCACCCTACAGCAACGCATACTGCTCTCTGCTACAGACACAGACGAGATTCCTGCCTTCGTGGGAAGTAGCGACTATATCCGTCTGAACTTCCTTGATGAAGAGGACAGCGATGGCCGTATCAGCTTCCGCATGGTCAAGTCGCCCGAGAAAGACAAGCTGCAGACGCTGTTCCGCCTGCTCTGTACTCTGGGAACACAGAAAAGTCTGGTCTTCGTGGGCTATCGCGAGAGTGTGGAGCGCGTGGGACATTTCCTGGAGCAGCAAGGCGTTATGGCCGACATTTTCCACGGAGGTATGGAACAACGCGACCGTGAAAGGGCCCTCTACCGCTTCATGAATTCCTCGTGCAACGTCTTCGTCAGCACAGACCTCGCTTCCCGAGGACTCGATATAACAGCCGTCGATAATATCATCCATTATCACCTTCCATTGAATCAGGAAGCCTGCACGCATCGCAACGGACGAACTGCCAGATGGGACATGCAGGGCAGCGCCTATTTCATCCTCGGACCTGAGGAAACCCTTCCCGACTACATTCCAGCAAACGAGGTTGAGCCCTACCCTTTGCCCGCAAAAGTACCTCCACCAGCCAAGCCGCTCTGGGTTACATTATATATAGGTAAAGGGAAGAAGGACAAAATCAGTAGAGGAGACATTGTCGGTTTCCTCACGAAGCAAGGTGGACTGGAAAGCAACCAGGTAGGCAGAATAGATGTACTGCCTCATTGGTCGTATGTGGCTGTAGAAAGGGCCTCTACAAGCGGTTTACTCAGCCGCATCAAAGGCCTCAAGATAAAAGGCCAAAAGACAATTTATGCTTTGGCCGGACGCTGACTATTGCACAAAATATAGGTTTTGTGTGCATTTTTTCAAAAAAAACTTGCACAAAAGATAGAATTGTGTTACCTTTGCGGCCGATTTCAAACCAAATAAGTTTAAAAGAAGTTAAAATGGAAGCAATAAAGGGGACACAAAACTAATCCTAATCAACTTCTCTTTATGCTTCGAAAATTAAATTAATATGAAAAAAACATTTCTCAGTTTGATGGCATTTGCCGTAGTTAGTAACGCCTTTGCTGGTGGTCTCCTGACCAACACCAACCAGAACGCAGCCTTCGTACGTAACTTCGCACAGGAAGGTAAAATTGACCTGACGAGCATCTATGCAAACCCTGCTGGCGGTGCTTTCCTCTCAAATGGATGGCACCTGAGCCTCAATAACCAGACAGCTTTCCAACGGCGAAATATCGATACTACATTCCCTCTCTTCCAGAAAAATGTTGACGACAGCAATCCGACTCACTACTTCAAGGGTGTTGCCACTGCGCCTGTCATTCCCTCCATCACCGTATCTTATAATAAAGACAAGTGGAGCCTTTCCGCTCACTTCGCCCTCAGTGGTGGCGGTGGCAAGTGCGAGTTCGACAAGGGACTTGGTTCCTTCGAGGCAGCATATGCCGGCATTCTCGAGCAGAAAGTTCCCGGAGTCCTGCCACTTCTTCTCACTCAAGGTCTTATGGCAAAAGGTATGGATCCTGCAACAGCATCTACAGTAGCTGCGACTGGACAATATAAAGGCTATTCCATCAACAGCTTCATGAAGGGACGCTCCTTTAACTTCGGCCTTCAATTGGGCGGCACCTATAAGTTCACTGAGAACATTGCCGGTTATGTTGGCATCCGTGGTATCTATGCAACAAATAACTATAATGGTGCAGTTAATCCTTCCATTTATTATAATCTCCCAGCTGCAGGTGTTTCAAATGGCAACACACCCCTTAATAATTATGGTATTGAGCTGAACTGCGACCAGACTGGCTTTGGCGTGACAGGTATCGTTGGCATCGACTGGAAAATAAACAATCACTGGAACGTAGCAGCCAAATACGAAGGACCTACTCGTCTTAGCCTAAAGAACAAGAGCGAGATAGACATTGCAAGCCCTGAGGTTCAAGCAGCAGCTTCTTCCGTCCTCGGTCAATTCGAAGACGGCACGAAGGTTCGCGAGGATGTTCCGGCAATGCTGGCACTCGGTGTTCAGTACTCGCCTATTGAGAAGGTACGCCTCAATGCTGGTTATCACCAATTCTTTGATAAAGCATCCAAGAAGTACAACAGCAAGCAGAAATACATTGATCATAACACCCACGAATTCCTCCTCGGAGCAGAGTACGACATCTGCAAACTCATCACCATCTCCGGTTCTTGGGAAATTACCCGCTACGGCCTTGCTGACGAATTCATGAATGACCTTTCATTCAACCTCTCTAACTATATGTTTGGTGGTGGTGTGCGAATCCACGCTACAGAACGTCTCAACATTGACCTTGGCTATATGTGTACCTTCTACAACAGCCGCGATGTGACGACAATGACTGCCGCAGGTCCTAAGGTTGACCACTACGACCGCAAGAACCACACCTTCGGCATCGGCTTCAACATAGACCTCTAAGAAACAACACAATACACAAGTGCGCCGTTCGAGAAAAATCTTGGACGGCGTTTTTTTCTCTCATTATTTGGTTAATTGCTTGTTTTTTTATACCTTTGCAGCCCAAAAGACAGATAGGACTAAAGAATAGCTATTAGATTATACAAGAAACACTATATGAGCAAGAAATTCACTGAACGGAATAAGCTCAACCTGAGCGATGTGAACAAGGAAGTGCTCCAGCAGTGGGACGAAGAAGATGTGTTCCACCTGAGCATGTCCGAGCGAGAGGGATGTCCTTCGTTTATCTTCTACGAAGGTCCCCCATCAGCCAACGGCCACCCAGGCATCCATCATGTTCTGGCTCGCAGCATCAAGGACACTTTCTGTCGCTTCAAGACGATGAAGGGCTACCAAGTGAAGCGTAAAGCCGGTTGGGACACACACGGACTTCCCGTTGAACTTGGCGTAGAAAAAGAGCTTGGCATCACGAAGGAAGACATCGGAAAGAGCATCAGCATTGAGGAGTACAACCAGAAATGCCGCGAAAACGTAATGATGTACACCAGCGAGTGGGCCGACCTGAGCCACAGGATGGGCTATTGGGTGGATATGGAACACCCCTACATCACCTACGACAACAAATATATCGAAACCCTTTGGTGGCTGCTCAAGCAACTCTACCAGAAGGACCTTCTTTACAAGGGTTACACCATCCAGCCTTATTCGCCGGCTGCCGGAACAGGTCTCTCCAGCCACGAGCTCAACCAGCCTGGCTGCTACAGGGACGTGAAGGACACAACGGTGACGGCGCAGTTCAAAGTCACTCAGAATAATCTGAATAATCTGAGTAATCTGAATACTCCGATATATATTCTCGCTTGGACGACAACACCTTGGACTTTGCCTTCCAATACAGCCCTTTGTGTAGGACCTAAGATTGACTATGTTGCCGTCAAGGGAACCAATCCCTATAGTGGTGAACAGGCCATCTACATCCTGGCCGAGGCTCGTCTCTCCGCTTATTTCCAACCCGAAGAGGGAAAGGAACTCGAAATTCTATGGCGTGGCAAAGGTACTGACCTCATAGGCATGAAGTATGAACAACTCTTCCCCTGGGTAAAACCTTGTGAATTGGAGAATGGAAAGGTTGTTGATAAGAGTGCAGACGCCTTCCGTGTTATCCCTGGCGATTATGTTACTACCGAGGATGGTACAGGTATCGTACATATTGCTCCAACCTTTGGTGCCGACGATGCCAAGGTGGCTAAGGATGCAGGCATTCCCAGCCTCTTCATCATCGACAAAGCTGGCGATACGCGTCCTATGGTCGATTTCACGGGCAAGTATTTTGTCAAGGATGATATGGATGCCACATTCGTTGAGACATGCGTAAACGAAAGCTATTGGCACCATTCCGGCGACTTCGTCAAAAATGCCTACGACCCGAAGTTCAATCAGGGCGGCAAGTACGACGAGAAAGCTGCTACAAAGGAGATGGACCTCAACGTGAAGATGTGCATCGAGATGAAGGACGAAGGAACAGCCTTCAAGATAGAAAAGCATGTCCACAATTATCCCCATTGCTGGCGAACTGACAAACCCATCCTCTACTATCCCCTCGACTCTTGGTTCATCCGTTCATCGGCAGCCAAAGAGCGCATGATGGAACTCAACAAGACGATTCTTTGGAAACCAGAGAGTACTGGTACAGGTCGCTTCGGCAAGTGGCTTGAGAACCTCAACGATTGGAACCTCTCACGTTCCCGCTATTGGGGCACTCCGCTGCCAATTTGGCGCAACAAAGACACTCGTGAAGAGATTTGCATCGGTTCTGTCGAAGAACTCTACAACGAGATAGAAAAGGCTGTTGCTGCCGGTGTGATGCCCAGCAACCCACTTAAGGAACGCGGTTTTGTACCTGGCGATATGAGTCAGGAGAACTACGACCGAATCGACCTCCACCGTCCATACGTTGACCAGATTTGGCTTGTCGGCAAGAGCGGCGCCGTTCTGAAACGCGAACTCGACCTTATTGACGTTTGGTTCGACTCTGGCGCTATGCCATACGCCCAGATACACTATCCCTTCGAGAACAAGGAACTGCTCGACAAAGGCATAGTCTTCCCTGCTGACTTCATCGCAGAAGGCGTTGACCAGACGCGAGGCTGGTTCTATACATTGCACGCTATTGCCACCATGGTCTTCGATAGTGTTTCCTATAAGGCTGTTATCAGCAACGGACTTGTACTGGACAAGAACGGCATGAAGATGTCGAAGCGACTGGGTAATGCCGTTGACCCCTTCGGAGCTATTGAACAATACGGTAGCGATGCTGTGCGTTGGTATATGATTACGAACAGCGCGCCCTGGGACAACCTCAAGTTCGACGTGGAAGGTGTTCAGGAAGTGAGCCGAACTTTCTTCGGCAAGCTTTTCCAAACCTACTCCTTCCTGACAATGTACGCTAATGTGGATGGCTGGTGCTACGAAGAACCAGATGTCCCTATGAACGAGCGTCCCGAGATGGACCGCTGGATTCTCTCCTGCCTGAACAGCCTCGTTCGCGAAGTGGAACAATGCTACGAAGACTACGAGCCTACCAGAGCTGGCCGTCTCATTCAAACCTTCGTGGTCGATAATGTCAGCAACTGGTTCGTGCGCCTCAGCAAAAAACGCTTCTGGGGTTCTGCCATGAGTCTTGACAAACTGAGTGCTTATCAGACGCTCTATACTTGTCTCGAGACTGTTGCACGCCTTATGGCTCCCATCGCTCCTTATTATGCCGACCGTCTCTGGCGCGACCTTTGCGAAGCAACTGGCAGAGGAAACGGCAAGAGCGTACACTTGGCAAAATTCCCAACCTATGACGATGCCAGGATAGACCAAGAGCAGGAACAGCGTATGGCTCTCGCTCAACAAGTTACAAGTATGATTCTCTCGCTCCGCAAGAAAGAGCAGATTGTTGTGAAACAGCCCTTGCAGCGCATCGCCATCCCTGCCACAAGCGCAGAACAGCAGCAGCGCATCCAAGCTATGAAGCAACTCATCCTGGACGAAGTAAACGTCAAGGAACTGGAATTTGTCGAGGCACAGGGTATGCTCGTCAAGCAGGTGAAGTGCAACTTCCGCACGATGGGTAAGAAATTCGGCAAGCTCATGAAGAGCGTTAATGCAGCAGTTCTGGCTATGAGTCAGGAGCAGATTGCAGAGCTGGAAGCCAACGAGCACCTGCCTCTCACACTTGAGACAGGCGAGCAGGTTACCGTTGACCTCGAGGATATCGAAATCTTCAGTCAGGACATCCCCGGCTGGAGCGTTGCCAACGAAGGCACTCTGACCGTTGCACTCGATCTTACCATCACCGAAGACCTGCGCCTCGAGGGTGTGGCCCGCGAACTCATCCGCAGCATCCAGACACTCCGCAAGGACAGCGGCTTCGAGATAACCGACCGCATCCGTGTCACTTTGCCCGATAACAACGACAATCGTGCTTGCCTCAGCAAGTTCAAAGACTATATTGCCTCACAGGTTCTGGCCGACGATATCAGCCTCGGCACCGAACTGACCGTAAGTAAAATCTAAATCAAAACAAATAAAATGGAAGAAAACAAAGTAAGGTACTCCGACGAAGAACTTGAGGAGTTCCGTCAGCTAATCAACGAGAAACTCGCCGTAGCAAAAAGCGACTACGAGATACTCATGGAGAAAATCAATGGCGGCGGTGTGAACGATGAAGAGACGCACTCCACCTACCACACGCTGGAGGAAGGTTCGGAGACTCTCTCAAAGGAATCGCTCATGAACGAATGCATGCGCGCCCAAAAGTTCATCACCGGTCTTCAGGCTGCGTTGGTACGCATCCAGAACAAGACCTACGGCATCTGCCGCGAAACTGGCAAGCTGATTCCAAAGGAACGCCTGCGTGCCGTACCACACGCCACACTCTCCATCGAAGCCAAGCAGGCTCGCGACCAGAAGAAGTGAAGCCCTCTCCCAGCCTCCATTCTTTGGAGGAAGAGAGAATCCGTTATGAATTTATATTTTTTGCATTTTGAGTTCTAAGAACAAGCAAGCTATAACCGCCGCAATCCTTGCTGTCGGCATCATCGTCATCGACCAAGCCATCAAGGTGGCCGTCAAGACTGGTATGTACCTGCATCAGAGCATCAAGGTGACCAATTGGTTCCATATTCTTTTCACAGAGAACGACGGGATGGCTTTCGGCATGGAGGTCTTCAGCAAGTGGCTCCTCACCTCATTCCGCATCGTGGCTGTCATTGCCCTAACCTGGTACATCGGCCGGAGCATCAAAAGAGGCATCAACTGGGGCTATCTCATCTGCCTGACCATGATTGCGGCAGGAGCTGCAGGCAACATCTTCGACTGCTTGTTCTATGGCATGATATTCAACAATCCGCCTGCCCCCATGGTAGCTGAATTTGTCCCCTGGGGCACAGGCTACGGACAGTTGATGCTGGGGCGCGTCGTGGATATGTTCTACTTCCCGCTTGTGGAATGGGACTGGCCGCAGAGTATGCCCTTCTGTGGCGGCGAGCACTTCATCTTCTTCAGCCCAATCTTCAATTTTGCTGACGCCAGTATCTCCTGTGGAGTCATAGCACTCATCCTCTTTTATAATCAGAAGATGTTTAGTTCTTCCGTTGCGAATGCCCCCTCTGTAGAAACCCCAAGCGCTTCAAAGGCTGAGGAGAGCCTGAACAAGTAAACAAGTAGACAAGTGACAGGCAGACAACTTATGTTTTCACTTT
>JAGCNQ010000036.1 GCA_017645845.1 Bacteroidaceae bacterium | reverse complement strand
ATTTATATTATAGTGAGCTTTGACCGCGTTTCCGAAATTGATTTTGACCAAATGACCTTGACCATTTTGACCACATGAAAATATGCAAATCGCTGGAACAAATCCCAAAAGATTTAAGGGTTTAAGAATTATGAACTATGTAGTTTTGCCCGACAATAAGATTTTGAATTTGCTCTGCACATTATCAGTGCGCTTTCTTGCGCTCCGTAGGTGCTCAGGCGCAGGCGGAAGGTGCTAAAGCATCCAAAAATTTTGAATTTTGAATTAATCTACGTAACTTTGACATTCGTCGAAGGTACTCACACTCGGAAATTCTCAAATAAATTTGGAATTTCGCTCGCTAAATCGTACCTTTGCAAGCGCAAAATAATTTTTAACTCTTAATTTTAACTATAAGAGTATATGGCACAGAAAGAACTGCAACTCAAATACGGGTGTAATCCCAATCAGAAACCTTCCCGTATATATATGGAAGAGGGCGAACTTCCTATTGAAGTACTCGGTGGACGGCCTGGCTACATCAACTTCCTTGACGCGCTGAACAGCTGGCAACTGGTGAAGGAACTGAAAGCCGCTACAGGTCTTCCTGCAGCAGCCAGTTTCAAGCACGTCTCCCCTGCAGGAGCTGCTGTCGGTCTGCCTCTGAGCGAGACTTTGGCCCGCATCTATTTTGTGGATGACATCAAGGTGCCCCTCAGTCCTATTGCCTGTGCCTACGCCCGCGCCCGTGGTGCCGACCGTATGAGCAGCTATGGTGACTTCATCGCCCTGAGTGATACTTGCGACGAGGCGACTGCCCTCATCATCAAGCGCGAGGTGAGCGACGGCATCATTGCTCCCGGCTATACGGAGGAAGCCCTGCAGATTCTTCGCGAAAAACGCAAGGGGACCTACAATATCATTCAGATTGACCCGAACTATATTCCTGCTCCTATTGAACGCAAACAGGTGTTTGGCATAACTTTCGAGCAGGGACGAAATGAAGTGAAGCTGGACGACCCAGCTCTCTTCGAGAACATCCCGACCGTCAACAAGGATTTCCCTGAGGCTGCCCGTCGCGACCTTATCATTGCCCTCATCACCCTCAAATATACGCAGAGCAACAGCGTCTGCTACGTCAAGGACGGTCAGGCCATCGGCATCGGAGCTGGTCAGCAGAGCCGTATCCATTGCACGCGTCTGGCTGGCAGCAAGGCCGACATCTGGTGGCTCCGCCAGAATCCCAAGGTGATGGCGTTGCCCTTCATCCCAGGTATTCGCCGTGCAGACCGCGACAATACGATTGACGTCTATATCAGCGACGACTACATGGATGTCCTTGCAGAAGGCGAATGGCAGAAGTTCTTTACGGAGAAGCCCGAACCCCTCAGCCGCGAGGAGAAGCAGGCCTGGATAGCCAAGAACAGAGGCGTCAGTCTTGGCAGCGATGCCTTCTTCCCCTTCGGCGACAACGTGGAGCGTGCCCACAAGAGCGGTGTAGAGTATATTGCCCAGGTAGGCGGCAGCGTCCGCGACGACCACGTCATCATGACTTGCGACAAGTACGGCATCGCTATGGCATTCACAGGCGTAAGGTTGTTCCACCACTAATAAATGAAGAGTGAAGAATGAAGAATGAAGAATTTGCTACCGCCAAAAGTTCTCCCCATAGAAGGGGTCTGTTTGGAGGTGATGATATTGATGCCGTAATTCAGAACGGCATTACATTTAGAGGTAATGGTCAATCCTCAATGGTCAATGGTCAATCGACTAAGGTCAAGACTAAGGCAAAGAAGAAACAGTATATCACAGGCGCTCACGGCAGTGCTGCAGCCAAGAAGAAGGCTGACATCCGCCGCCAGCGTGCAAACAGACACAAATAAATTCAAATTAAGAATTAAGAATGAAGAATTAAGAAAACAAGGTATGAGACAATACATCTTTATTTTATCCACCATCTTTGGTCTGTTGTCCGTTGTCTGTTGTCCATTGTCTATAACGGCACAGACAGAAGTTGAACCTTTTGTGCCAGGCAGCACCCTGGAAGGTGTTACATACTACCTGCCGCGCACGGCTTTCCGCGTCACAGTTATCGCAGAGAAGACGACCATCAAGCCTGGTGACTTCTACAAGTATGCCGACCGCTACCTGCGCCTGCAGAATGTCCCGACAGAAGAGGGTGTTCAATGGAGTCTCAAGAGCATCACATTAGAGCCTTTTGGCAAGCCCGACAAGAACAAGGCCTACAGCATCAAGATAAAGAGCAAGACGGTGGCTCCGCTTGTCGGTCTCAGCCGCGACGGTCTCCTGCTGAGCATCAACTGCGACGCAGACGAATCGTTCCTGGCCGACCTGCCCAAACCCGAAAAGGGACCAGCGCCCGAGAATCCCCGTTCCTATATGACACAGGAGATACTTGCTGCCGGCAGTACCGCAAAGATGGCGGAACTCTGTGCTCAGGAAATCTACGACATCCGCGAGAGCAAAAACGCTCTTGTTCGCGGCGAGGCAGACAATACGCCGAAGGATGGTGCACAGCTCAAGCTCATGCTCGACCAGCTCGACAAACAGGCTTCCGTTCTGGAATCGCTTTTCAGCGGCACCTCGCAGACAGACACGGAGGTGTTCTCCTTCTTCTATGATCCGCAGCAGGAAACTGACCGCGACATCCTCTTCCGCTTTTCGCAAAAGCTCGGTCTATTGGATGCCGACAATCTGGCTGGCGACCCAGTCATAGCCTCCGTTAAAGTTATGGAGAGTATTCCCTCGACAGTTCCCTCGGAGGATGTGGCCAAGAAACGTGCTAAGATGGAACACGGAGTTTACTACAATATCCCTGCCCGCACCAAGGTGAACATCAGTTACAAAGGCCAGGAATACGTCAACCTGGAAACTCCGATGGCTCAGTTTGGCATCGTGGAGATACTTTCCAACACTCTCTTCGACAAGAAGACTAATACGCAGGTCACCTTCTTCCAAACGACCGGTGGCACAAAAGACGTAATGGAGTAGGATTGTCAGAATCCTTTTATGTCCCCCCTACCCCGCTTTGTTTTCAGACAGAGCGGGATTTCTTTTTTTTTCTGCGGGGAGAAAAAGTTTTTCCTCCTAGGAATATTTTTCATCCCGAGCCTTAAAACTTATGTTCCAAGCCCTGAAACATATATTTCGCGTTTTGGAACTTGTATTTCACGAGCTGGAACACAATTTACTCCTAGGAGAAAAAAACTTTCTGTCAGGGGATAAAAACAAATCTTTCCATTATTATCATTTTTAGTTCTACGGTATTTCTATTCTTCTGTATTCTCTTCATAATAAAAACAGCCCCAAGAAGTCCTTGGGCTGTTTTGGTATTTCTTTTTTGGGAAAAAGCTTACTCCTTGTTTATTACCGAATAGTTGATTTTCAAGAGATTGTTCTTGCGGCAGGCTTCTTTAGCCACATGTTCCATGTTGGGTAATCCCTTAAAGGAGATGATATTGACGGTTGTAGGCTCGTATTTGTATTTGCTGAGTATCTGCATCAGCTCTTTAGGATTAACGGGTTCATGCTTTTGTTCGCCTTTTTTACGGATAAATAGTTTTTCGTCGCCGTCGATGTAAATTTCAACCTCATTTTTGTATTCTTCTTCATGACTTCTTGCTTGCATTCTCCTAAAGTTGATGTAGTTTTTGAAGCGACCTTCCTGAATACCATCGGCAATGGATAAATCCCAACGTGATTTTCCTTCATAATATGAGGGAATCAGCCACATATACTGGTACATGATACACCCTTCCTCGTTCTTGTGCTTGCGATTATAGTCGGCTATTGCAGCATAATAAGCCTTATCGCCTGCACCCTGCAGGTCTAT
>JAGCNQ010000035.1 GCA_017645845.1 Bacteroidaceae bacterium | reverse complement strand
AGTTTGTTGCCGAGTCGGATGCGATGGTCACTCTCGGCATGAAGCCCAACCGCCCTGAGACAGGGTATGGTTATATACAGGCCGACCTCTCCTTCTCAACCGCACGGAACAAGGAGATCTTCCGTGTAGATTCCTTCAGGGAGAAACCCGACATTGATACCGCAAAGCGCTATATCTCGAAGAACAACTTCTTCTGGAACGCTGGCATCTTCATATGGAATGTCGGTACTATTGCCAATGCCCTGCGTGTCTATCAACCTGCCCTTTCAAAGATATTCGAGGACTTGTTGCCCGTCTATGGCACCGCAAAGGAGCAGGATGCCATCAACAAGGTCTTCCCGCAATGTGAGAACATCTCCATCGACTATGCCATCATGGAGAAGGCCGAGGAGATTTATGTCTTCCCTGCCAGCTTCGGATGGAGCGACCTAGGGACATGGGGTTCTCTGTTGGATAACTCCAGCCGTGACATCTACGGCAACGCTCTCATTGGGAAGAACATCGATGTCTATGAGACAACCAACTGCATCGTGCATGCAAATCAGGAGAAGCGCGTCGTCATTCAGGGTCTGGACGGTTACATTGTGGCAGAGTGCGATGATACCCTGCTCATCTGCCGTCTCGCTGACGAGCAGCGCATCAAACAGTTCAGCGAGGATAACGAAAACTAATAATTAAATATGAATAAGAATATTGCACTCATCACGGGAGTGACGGGTCAGGATGGTTCGTACCTGAGCGAGTTGCTCCTTGAGAAGGGATATGAGGTGCACGGCATCATCCGACGCTCCTCTGTTGACTTTCGCGAGCGTATTGCACATCTGGAGGGCACGCCTCACTTCCACTTGCACTATGCCGATATGGGCGACTCGATGTCACTGGTCAAGTTGGTGGGACTGGTTCAGCCTACAGAGATATATAACCTGGCCGCACAGAGTCATGTTCAGGTGAGTTTCGATGCACCCGAGTTTACGGCTGACGTGGATGCGGTCGGTGTGTTACGAATCCTGGAGGCTGTTCGTACCAATCATTTGGAGAAGACGTGTAAGATATATCAGGCCTCTACCTCAGAGCTTTACGGCAAGGTAGAGGAGGTCCCACAGAACGAGAACACCCCCTTCCATCCCTACAGTCCCTATGCTGTAGCCAAACTCTACGGGTATTGGATAATCAAGGAATACCGTGAGGCATACAATATGTTCTGCTGTTCGGGCATACTCTTCAATCACGAGAGTGAGCGCCGAGGTGAGACGTTTGTGACCCGCAAGATTACCCTGGCTGCTGCACGTATAGCACAGGGTAAGCAGGAGAAGCTCTACTTAGGTAACCTTGACAGCCTCCGAGACTGGGGTTATGCCAAGGACTACGTGGAGTGTATGTGGCTCATCATGCAGAATAATAAGCCCGAGGACTTCGTGATAGCTACAGGAGTACAGCACAGTGTACGAGAGTTCACCGACTTGGCATTCCGTCATGTAGGCATAGAGCTAAGGTTCGAGGGCGAGGGTATCAATGAGAAAGGCATCTGTATCAAGGACAATCGCACATCACTCAACGCGGAGCACTCAACTCTCAGTTCCCTTGAGGGCAAGGTGCTTGTTGAGGTAAGCGAGGACTTCTACCGTCCCACGGATGTCGTCAACCTCTGGGGTGATCCCACGAAGGCCAAAGCGAAGCTGGGCTGGAATCCTGCAAAGACCAGTTTCGAGGAACTTGTAAGGTTGATGGTGGAGCATGATATGGGTAAGGTTGCTGCCGAGGGTGCCGCAGAGAAGGTCCGCACCAACCTCGCAGAGTACCTCGAAAAGGGAATAGTGAAATAAAACTTCGGGGTTTAAGGGGTTTAAGGAGTTTAAGGGGTTTAAGAAGTTTAAGATGGGCACAGTGAAGGACTTTGAGGAACTGGCAATCTTCCAGAAAGCACGTGAACTTTCAAAGAAGATTTACCCTGTTACAAATAGTGAAGGGTTCAAGTCTGATTATCGCTTTGTCCAGCAGATAAGAGCTGCAACGGGCTCCATCATGGACAATATAGCCGAAGGTTTTGAAAGAACCGGTAATAAAGAGTTCTTAAACTTCTTATACATAGCCAAAGGCTCATGTGGCGAGGTCCGTTCGCAACTGATTCGAGCAAACGATGCTGGGTATCTAATGACAGAAATGTACGAAGAACTTTACGCAGAGTGTAGAAAACTCTCTGCTGCAATAATGAATTTCATTAAGGAAATAAAAGCGAGTGACATCACAGGAGCGAAATACAAAGCTTAAACCCTTAAAACCCTTAAACTTCTTAAACCCTTAAACTTCTTAAACCTCTTAAACCTCTTAAACTTTTTGTTCATGAACAAAGACAGCAAGATATACGTAGCCGGCCATAGGGGTATGGTCGGCTCTGCCATAGTGCGTGAGCTGCAGCGGCAGGGATATACAAACATCATAACACGTACACACAGGAAGCTCGACCTCACAAGGCAAGAGGCCGTGGAGGATTTCTTCGCTGAGGAGAGGCCGGAGTACGTGTTCCTGGCAGCTGCCAAGGTGGGTGGCATTGTGGCCAACCAAAGCGCTCTGGCAGACTTCATGTACGAGAACATGATACTGGAAATGAACGTGATACATGCAGCGTGGAGGAACGGTTGCAAGAAGCTGGAGTTCCTCGGTAGTTCCTGCATATATCCACGGTTAGCGCCGCAGCCCATGTCCGAGAACTGTCTCCTGACAGGTGAGCTGGAGAAGACCAATGAGGCATACGCTCTGGCCAAGATAAGCGGACTCAAATACTGCGAGTTCCTTAACAGGCAGTATGGAACGGACTATATCAGCGTGATGCCAACGAACCTATACGGTCCAAACGATAACTACCATCCGGAGCACAGCCATGTGTTGCCTGCCCTTATCCGCCGCTTCCACGAAGCGAAGATGTCGGGACAGGAGAGCGTTACATGTTGGGGCGATGGAAGCCCACTGCGTGAGTTCCTCTATGTAGATGACCTGGCCAACCTCTGTGTGTTCCTGATGAATAACTATAGCGGGAATGAGACAGTCAATGCTGGCACGGGAAAGGAACTTACAATCAAGGAGTTGACAGAACTCGTAGCCAAGGTGATAGGTTACGAGGGACGGATCGAGTGGGACACAACGCGACCGAACGGGACACCTCGGAAACTACTCGACGTGTCGAAGGCCTCTGCACTTGGCTGGAGGTATAAGACAGAGCTTGAGGATGGTATCCGCCTCAGCTACGAGGACTTCCTCACCAACCCCATGCGTGCCGAGCGGTAGAACAGGATAGTCCCCTCTGACTTCCCATAAGGGGGAGGGATAGGGGCAGCATGAAGACGATATAACCCAGGGCAGCACCCTGGAACAATGGATTAATAATGTTTACGGCCTGAAAGGCTGACAAGCACTTAGCCCAGGGCATGCCCTGGGTTGGTTGGTTGATAATGATTGCGCCCCGAAGGGGCAAAAGCTTCTGCCCTTGCAGGGTGCGGTTTCTTTCCGTGCATGAAGAGCCCAGGGCGCTGCCCTGGGCTGATAGATTCCTGGCCTTTTAGGCCGTTATCCCCCTCCCCCTTTATTTTTTACTTTTTCAATTTTTCCAGAGAGGGGTCGGGGCTGAGGCTTCCTTACTGCGCCGCCATGATGTTCAAGACGGTTACGAAGTCAGCGATATCAATCTTCTGGTCATCATTGAGTTCAGCCTTTGCTTCATATCCACCTGCTGCCATGATGTTCAGAACTGTTACGGCATCGGCAATATCCACCTTACCGTCGCTGTTCAGGTCGCCTTTTGGGGAAGGCTTTTCCGAGAAGTAGCCGGGCCTTGCTTCTCCTCCGTCGGGACGGGCATAGGTCTTGTCTATCACATTACTGTCGAAGACTGTTCCCTTTCCGCCAACAAGTAATTTACAGGTTGCGAACATATAGTCGGATTTGGCGGTGCTGGTACTCCAGTCCTTATCGCAATAGATGGTGGTCAGTTTGTAGCAATCGCCGAACATAAAGTCCATCCTTGTCACATTGCTGATGTCGAACGAGCTGACATCGACGGTCTGGAGCGAGTTGCAGCCCTCGAACATATAATCCATCCTTGTCACATTGGCCGTATTGAGGTTCTCCATTCCTCCGATTTCGGTCATATTCGACAGCACTTGGAATGCGAATGTTTCGTTATTTATGCCGCCGAAGAACATATAGTACGTTGAGGTGAGGGGAGCATTCTTCATCGACGGGTCGATGACAGCCTTGAGTACTTTCTTGTTATAACCGGTAAAGCGAGGAACATCGGAGGCATTTGCAGGGTCGTAGGGTTCTGTTACGCCTGAGCGGGAGCCACGCTGATTGTCATAGTAATAAGTCAACGTGCCTGTTGCTTCCACAAACTCGGTATAGACCTCCTTCTCAGGAACACGCACGGCGCGCACAGAATTCCCTTCGGCGCGACGGCCACCGAGATATTCCCAGTTACAGTTGTTGTTTGAATCGAACCATATGTAGTACGAGACTTGGTCGGCGCCCTGGCAGATCGAATTTGACCTGTAGCTGCCATAGAAGCCCGCAGTGTTGAGCTCGCCCTCCCATCGATAGCCGGCGGCAGGGAGAAAAATCTGATTTCCGTTAGGCCCCGTCAAGAGGATGCCCTCTACGCCGTTCATTTGAGTCCACTTTCTGGAGCACTTCCCAATGAGTTCTTGTAGCTGTTTGAGTGACGGCGTGCACCAGGAATCACCCATGTTGACAGTCGCGGCATCATCGGCAGGCTCAAGCACTGTCTTGCCATCGGTGAAGCCATTGTTGCCATATTCACTACTCGTGCAGTACTTCGTAAATGAAGTGAATGTACCATTGCAATACTCGTAAGTACCATAGTCGTAGTAATCCTTCTCGCTTGTCTCGCCCCAAGCAAAGTAGTCACCGTACTCTTCGGGACTATTGGCACCGACATTGCATGTAGCCCAAAGTGTTCCGCTTGGCAGCCCGAGGTCAACATAGTCGTGCTGCGCATTAGCCGTCAGCGTCATAAGCATGACAGCGAGAATAGATAAGATTTTCTTTTTCATTTGTATTTTAGTTTTAGTTTTAGTTAATATATTAGTCTGTTTTTCATCTTCATTTAATGTCTCCATCGCCGTTTGGAGGAGTATGGGGACAAGAGACCCTCTGGCCTCGAATGCGGTACAAAGATACGATTTCTTTTTGAGAGTGCAATAACTTTCTCCGTGGAAAATCGTATATAACAGAGAAAAACAATTTCCCAATCGGGGGCAGCCAATTTGACAATCGCTCGCGGAAAGATTTTCGTTGTTGTTGGAGCCGCCTATATAATATAGCGGCTCCAACAACAACGAGAATCCGCCACAACTCCCTGTCAGGCATCTATCAGCCCTCTGAAATGCGTATTGATTTCTGTGATTCTGTGATTGCACATATATATAAAGTGCAATCACAGAATCACAAAATCCGCTTACAGACAACAAGGGGATGTGAACGTGCAGAATGTCGCCCTAAAGGGGCAAAAGCCCCCTATTTATTTTTTTTCGATTTTAATATCACTATATCACACTCGTTGATTGTCAAGTGGTTATGGTGTGATATTGTGATATTAAAGTGCCGATTTTGGATAAAAAAGGAGCATTTTTAATTCCTGTACGGAGAAAAAATTATTGCTCCGCAGAGAAAAAATATTTCCTGTGCGGAGCAATAAAAAAGTTTAAAACAGTTCTCAATGATTCGGGTGTAACTATTTCATAATGACCTTCTTGCCATCGATGATGTTAAGGCCATGCTGCGGCTTAGCTATACGCTGGCCCGAAACATTATATATACGTAAGGGGGCATTGCCGTCTGAGGCACGTTTGAGGTCAGGAAGACCCGTGACGACGTCCTCGGCAGTAGTGCTGACGGCCTGCTCTGATGAGGAGTGGATGGTGTAGAACTTAGTCGTTCCGTCGAACAATTCACTGCTCACAGTGATGGGAAGACGCAGCAGTTCGCCGTCGCTGAACGTGTTGAGATCCATGCTGTAGAGGACAAACATGAGGTCACCGCTTGTGAGCGTTTCGATGCAGAGCTTGTGTCCGTTAGTGGCTGACCCTAGTGTAGCGTCGCTGGTGATGACAGATACATTCTTGGGTAGGGCGATGTTGAACTGCAGGGTAGTCATGCCCTCAAGCCCTCGGGCATTGATGACAAGCGCGGTCTGTGTGCCGGCCTCTGCCTCGATAGGTGCTACGTCGAGCGTCTGTGCAGCCAGGCTGCAGGATACGGCAGCCAAGGCAATTGACATGAGGTATCTCATAGCTGTAAAGTGGCTGTAGGGTTATTAATTATCGGCCTCGAGGGCATTCACTCTCTCAATGAGTTCATTAACTGTTTGCTTTAACATAGCAGATTGATCTTCGAGCCGCATAACCCTTGTTTTGAGGGCAGCGTTATCATCACTGAGGTCAGCAACATAACTCTCGAGATTATCTGTACGCGCACGGAGGTCATAATTAAAAGCTTTGAGCTCATCAGTTTCAGCGTTGATTCTAGTAACGTCAGACGCTAGCTGATCGAGATAAGCTCTGAGTTTATAGAGGTTATCCTGTAAGGCTGCAATATCAGCTGAGTTAGCATTAGTAGCAGTGAGAGCATCAGTAGCAACGTAGTAAGCAGACTGAACATCATGGCTAACCATTGAAAGGTCGGACTGCATTGCTGTAAGCTTGTCGTTAAGCATAGCGATACTCATCTTGGCATCTTGGATGTCCATCGTATTCTTATCAATATAAGCTAAGTACGTTACAAGGTCTTCCTTCTTAGCATAGTCAGCAAGTATCATGTTTACCTCATCCATGTGGTGGTGTAAAGCGTTGTCTATCTGTGCATCCGTATAGGCAGTATTAGATACACGGACTTCTACGATAGATGCTTGCAGTAGCGCTATGACATCCTCCAGCTCAGCCTTGGTTGCATAGTAGCTGTTCCCGGGAGATGTCCCTTCACCATCCTTCATAATCTTGATGATGGCAGTGATGTCGGCAGCATCAACTATACCGTCACCATTCACATCACCAGGCACGTAACCATCGCCTTCACCCTGGGCAAAGGCAGACGCACCACAAAGCAGCAGTGCAGTCAGTAGCATCAGTAGTCTTGTCTTCATAATATGAGTTATTTTAAAGTTAAAATATTGGGTTAACTGTTGCAAATGTACACATTTTTCTCAACATGACAAGCAATGTCGGGTAAAAAAATGTCTCGCGCGCATACATAATATATATAGTATATATATAATAGTGTCCCATTCCGGTTAGACTTACGGCAGGGTGATGGGAAAGAGTGGGCTGTCGGTGTGCTCGCGGTGTACGATACGGATGAGTTCGGCGAGCTTGTCGGGATGAGCTTCCTTCAAGTCATGGTCTTCGTGGATGTCATCCCTTAGGTTATAGAGGAAGGGACGGCCCTGTGTGACGACAAGCTTCCAGTCACCTTGCCTTACACCAATGACTTGGGTCGGGCCGTCGCTCATCTCCCAGTAAAGGAAGTCATGCCGTTGCTGCTTGCGTGACTTGCCGAGTATGGTCGGGCAGAAGGAGATGCCATCGTAGAGGTCACCATTACCTGGGGGTGTGAGGCTCCTTTCCCTGATTTCCTTCTTCGAGAAAGCGCCGCTGTACTCCATGAATGTAGGCATGAGGTCATAGAAAGCCAACTGGTGCTCGCTGACTGTACCCTTGGGTACACCTGCTCCCCAACAGATGAATGGGATGCGGATGCCCCCTTCGTATGTGCTTCGCTTGATGCCACGCAGTTTGCCGTCGCGACCGAAGAAGCTAGGGTCTGCCCCACCCTCCTCATGCGGTCCGTTGTCACTGGTGAAGATGACCAGCGTGTTCTCTGCGAGTCCCTTCTCCCTGAGCCTGTCGAGTATCTCTCCCACATAGTGGTCGAGTCGGGTAATCATGGCTGCAAACTGTGCGTGCTTGTCACTGCCCCCGTAGTACCAGCTGCCGGCATCGGTACGGTATGAGCGCTCCTCATCGGCAGGGAACTGCTGGTGGTAGCGGTTCAGGATGCTGTCACGCGGCTGCCATAGTTCGGCATGGGGCAACGTGTAGGTGAAGATGCCGAGGAAGGGCTGGTCCGCTGTCTGACGATCGAGCCACTCGAGGGCATAGCGATGGATGAGGTCTGCCGAATACTGACTGCGGCCCTCATAAGAAGCCTCCTCTAAACCTCCCCCTGAAGGGAGAGGCTTATTACCCCCCGTCCCTTTAGGGGAGGGGTCGGGGGAGAGGCTTGGATAGCGTATGTTCTCGTCCAAGACCTCCGCTATGAGGTGCGTGTCCCCTCTGCCAACAGGGTCGTAACGGTTCAGGAAGTTCGGGTAATAGGTGTGGGCTTGGAACTGGCAGACCGGACCGTAGAAGCAATCGATACCACGCAGGTTGGGTAACGAGCAGGAAGAGCTTACGCGGCTCTTGCTGGTATCGGTATTGCCGTCTGGCAGCTTAGCGTAGGTGTCAGGATAATCATAGTTCCAATAGCCCCCAGCCCACTTCCCAAACATACCCGTCGAGTAACCCTTCTCCTTGAAGAGCTCGGGAATGATGGGATGTGTCATATCATAGGGCTCCTGTCCGATGACATAGTAGTCTGCATTGTCGCCAAACATATTCTGTCTGAGCGTACCGCCCCAGTACTCACGATTGCCGCGAATCTTAGCGTGACCTGTGTGTTGACCCGTCATAAAGGAACAGCGGCTGGGAGCACTTACGGGACACCCGGCATAAGCCTGTGTGAAGCGCATTCCCTCCTCAGCCATGCGGTCGATGCAAGGGGTAGATATGTACTTCTGCCCATAGCAACCCAGATCACCATAGCCCATGTCATCACACATTATATATATTATATTGGAATGACGCGACCCTGCGAGTACAGTCAATGGCAAAGCACCAAGCAATGGAAGTGCATATGGTCTATAGTTCATACTTGTTAATCTCATCGTACAGAAGCTTCAACGTTTTACGTTACAAAGATAAGAAAAACTTTAGAGTTTCAGGTGCAGAGTTTAGAGTTTAGGTGCAAAAAGAGAAAAAAACGAAGAAAAACAAAATAATTCTCCATTCTTCTTTCTTAATTCTTAATTTATTCTTACCTTTGCACCCGCAAAAGCCCAGATGGCGGAATCGGTAGACGCGCTGGTCTCAAACACCAGTGGGGAAACCCGTGCCGGTTCGACCCCGGCTCTGGGTACATGCAAACGCAGAAGAGGTTGTGTCAAGACAGGCACAACCTCTTCTTTCTTTTTGGGACCATAATAGGTCAGCGGGTAAGATTCTTCTCTATATTACTATCCCCATGGCTTACCAGTCATCGTCCTCATTGCCTACAAGTCCGTTCCTGATGGCTTCGCCTACCTTGTCGAGAATGGCGTTGGAATAGGCATGGGTCATCACGAGGGCCTTGGCACAGGTGCGCTTTTGGCTATCCTTCTCCACGAAGGGATAGTGCTTGACAATCTCCCACTGCTCATCGTAGAGGCGACGGTCTGTCTTGTCGTCCTTCATGCGCTTGCCGTCACTGGAGATGTTCTGGTGGCTCTGACGGTTGTCGCTGTTATCGGCAAGCATACCCAGCCAACCGGCATCCTCTACTTTCAGGATGTCGTAGTTCTGCACGGTGTAGGTGACGCGCACACGTCCTTCCTTGATATCGAGGCGGATGATGGGAGTGATGCTGACCACGTAGCGGTTGACGGTACCCGTGTGGTCGGCTATTCCGTCGATGGACGAGGATATGATGATACAGCCGGCATCCTTGTCGTTGAGGGTAATCGCCTGTTTGTCCTTGAATGTGGCCGTAGCCCAGTAGTTGAGAGCGACGTAGAGCTGCTCCTTTGTCTTGCCCTGTGCCTCAATGACCTCCTGATATGTGAGGGACTGGTTCTTGTCGAAGTTCAGCCCTTGGGAGAGGTTCAAGGCAGCATCGAGCCATTTGTCGCCATAGCGCTTCTTGGCATAGACTTCGAGATCGGAAGCTTTCATGACCTGGGCCTGTGCTGTGAGGGAGCCGCACGCCATCAGGGCGGCAAGCATCCAGCGTGTTGTTGTCTTCATTTTGTGAGTTAAGTTGAGTATTGTGTTTATTACTGATTCGAGGGTTTCTGCTGCAAAATTAACAAAAACCTGGCAAACTACCAAATTTCCCGGCAAATCATGGTTTGTTGGAGAAAAAGATGTAATTTTGCATGGCGGATGTCACCTTTTGTCTTCCAAACCTGTTATGTTTGTGTAACCGGTTTAAGAAAACAAAATGTTTAACAATTAAAATAGAAAGAAAATGGAATTTGATGGTTTTATGAGTAATTTGTTTTTCGGGGGAGTAGGGGTTCTAGTGTTAGAGTTAGTTCTCTTTTTTGGCGGTCCCCTCTTGATAATATGGATGGTTTACCGTTACTACAAGAACAAGACAAACAAATACGCACAGATTATTCAGGCAGCTATTGAGAAGAATCCAGACATGGATATAGAAGACTTTATCAAGAAGATTTCGCCTAAGCAGAAGTCATTGAAAGAAAAGTTACTGAGGAAACTGCTGTGGGGAAGCGCCTTAATTGTTCTTGGTATTTGTTTCTTCGTTTATGCTTTCTGGCTCGATTGGACAGGTGGAAGCAATCCCGATGATCTTCACCTCATTTACTTTGTGGGAATAATCCTGTTTGGCATCGGCATTGTTTTCCTTCTTAATTATTTCATCAGCAAGAAGATGCTGGCCAAGGAGATTGAGGCTGAGGAGAAGAAACTGACGGCAGAGGCAAACCTGTGACCCGCGAAGCATTCATAACCTACGTGGAGCGTGAGCAGGGGGCACTTCGGGGCTTCTTGCTTGCCCTCTGTTGCGGCAACAAGGACGATGCCGACGACTTGGCGCAGGACGCGTTGGTCAAGGCCTACCTCTCCTGTGCCGGCTATCAAGACAAGGGCCGCTTCCGCTCGTGGCTCTTCAAGATTGCCCACAACACGTTCCTCAATCACAAAGCGAGCCAAAAGGCTATGGAGAGCATCGACGATAAGAAGTTCCATTCACTCCCCCTCGGGGGAGACGAAGGGGGACCTTCTCCCTTCCAGCACCAGGAACTCTACCTCGCCCTGCGTACCCTGCCGCCGAAGGAACGCTCGGCCATTACCCTGTTCTACCTGAGCGGCTACAACATCAAGGAGATTGCACGGATTACCGACACCTCGGAGGATGCCGTCAAGAAGCAACTCTCTCGGGGACGTGACAAACTCAGAGAGATATTGAACATTGAAAATTGACCATTATGGATTACGATAAAACCCTAGAAAATCTATTTCAGGCTCAGACTCCGCATTTCACGGACGGTAATGCCTTTATGGCCTCGCTCACGAAGCGACTGGATGCTGTGGAGTACCTCAAACAATATCAGGAACAGACCATCCGCCGCTACAAGATGGTGATGGTCGCAGCCTTCGTGGTGGGCATCGTCAGCGGAGCCTTTACCACAGTCTATCTGTTATCCACGCCTATCGATGTGCCTCTCTTCAATTTTCATGTACAGACCGGCTTCCTTGTGTGGCTGGCCGAGAACTCCCGCCTTCTTGTTGCCGCCACCCTCTCTCTGCTGATGACTGCTGGCATCTGCAGTATTGTCGTGAACATTATGGACATCATCGAGATGCGCTCGAATCTGGATAAATCCTATTCCTTTACTATGCGTTCGCTCTCCTCGCCGAAAAGGTATTGAGGACGATAGCCACCATAATCAACGACAATCTTTTCGAACACGATACCCGGGGAAAGGGGACGTAGGATGAGCTCGTGGACGCTGCGTTGCGAGACGGGCAATTTCACCGTGTTCTCCACTACTCGACGGGCTACTGTGGGATAATAAACTGAATGGATATTCTCTGGGGCCTCGTTCAGGCGGGCATTGAAGTTGACACGCTGCGAAGGACTTCCGTCAAAGCTTACTTCGTACTGATGACCTCCTTGATTGAGGAAGTCGAGGGTGGATTTCACAATCACATGCACACTTACCTCGCGGACACTATCGGGCAAAAGCATGCGGTAGGTGAGCGAGGCGCCGTCAACAGGCTGCGTGTAGGGAGTCAAGGCGATAGCACTACGAGTGCGACCCATATCGGGATAAGCAGTCCAGGACGTTCCCTCGGAACTGGCGGCTGTGGCGTAGTGGTCAGCATCAATTGAGAGATAACCAAGACGACCAGCGTCGCGGAAGGTATAACCCTCGGCAGGAGCAGCTGCGACGTGCTTCAGGGCAGGAAGCCGGTCAGCAGGGAAGTCATCGTTCCATGTGGTATAGCCGATGTGCTTCTGTATCATCATTCCCCTCCATTTACCGTCAGCCAGACGGTTGTTATACTCATCGCAAAGCAATGAGTCACGACGAAAACGCTGACGCACGCGGTCGGCCCACAGATTGGCCTCAGGGTCGGAAACGGCAGCAAGAACGTGATTCATGGCCTGCGCCCGATACATCTCGTAGAGGTTGGCCATCCCCTGAATGGGAAAGAGTATCAGTTCGTGATAGGCCGTCCGTCGCTCTTCTGGCAGCTCGCGATAGAGTTGCAGGGCATCGGCCTCAAGGCGGGCAAAATCGCCACAGACGCGGTTCCACTCGCCTGTAGCCAGATTGTAGGTACGGGCGTCCAGCATCTCAGCCGTCACACGACTATTGTATTTTGCACTCAGATTGAGCAGACGGGCCGCCTCGGTGGCGTATTCACGGCCTACGATAGTCTCACAGAAAGGCTCGGTATGCTGCTGCACCAGCTTTCGCCCATCCAACCGCTCAGGGTTCCAGGCCATATCCAGGAAGAACTGAATCTGATACTCCATCGGCTTCAAGTCACCCACGTTCAGCACCCAAAGGCGGTCCAGCCCGTAGTCGGCAGCCAGTCGCAACTGCTCCCACATGCCCTGTGTCTGGGTCACATTCATCCACTTGCTGTTACGCGGGTCGCCCACATAATCCACATGATAGTACAATCCCCAACCTCCGGGATGCTTGCGCTCCTCAGCATTGGGCACGCGGCGGATATTGCCCCAGTTGTCGTCGCAGAGCAGGATGGTGACATCGTCAGGCACACGCATACCCTTGTCGTAATACTCCAACACCTCTTTATATAAGGCCCACACCTGGGGTGTCTCCTTGGCCGGACGGCCCGTAACCTTGCGGATGATGCGCCGCTGGTTCTGGACGATGCGCTCCAACAAACGCGTGTCGGCTTCAGCGGACATAGCCTCATCACCATCGCCCCGCATACCGATGGTCACCAGGTCCTCGGTTCCCTGCATGCGTTCGATACCCTCGCGGAAGAACTGGTCCAGGCGTTTCTGATTGGTCCGATAGTTCCAAGGACCGTACTTGTCGCGATGACGGACGTATTCCTTGTGGTCGCGTGCCATCGGTTCGTGATGGCTGGTGCCGATGATGATGCCCATCTCGTCGGCCAGACGGGAGTTTTCAGGGTCGTCGGCATAGAATTCCCAGTCCCACATAGCAGGCCAAAGAAAATTACCCTTCAGACGCAGAATCAACTCATATACTCGCTCGTAGAAACGATGGTCGCCATAGTTGGTGCCATAAGTATTCTTTACCCACTGCATGAGGCAAGGACCTTCGTCGTTGAGGAAGATCCCACGCCAACGAACTCGCGGCTCGCCATCGGTGTACTCGCCTCGACATACATATAAGCTGTCGTGCTGCTCTACAGCGACATCAGCCCACCACGTCCAGGGAGACACACCCGCCTGACGTGAAAGCTCGTACAGGCCATAGATAGTACCTCTGCGGTCGCTTCCCACGATGAGAAGCTGACGGCCAACCTGCGTAACAAGGTACTGTTCACGCTTTCCCTTCAACAGGTTCTGCTGTGCTTGGGACAGCAAGCGGCTGACGGCTTCGGAATGTTCCAACGTACCCGCAATGATACGTGCATCCTGGGCCGAAGCAGCAAAACGGCAATCAGCCCGGCAGACAGACTTGAGGTCGCTCATCACATTCACCGCAGCACGGCGGACGCCACGCTCATCGTTATTATCCACATAGATAGGAATCTCGCCGCCTGCATTCAGCAGCAGAGCACCCCCCTCAGCAGTATAGGAAACAAAACGCTGCTGGGCGCTGATGTGATCGAAAAGCCCAAAGGCAAAACTAAGCAGAAAAAGAAAACGTCTCCCTTTTACTTTCATTTTAACTTCCTTTTAAGTATTTTGACACAAATTTACGACAAAAAAAATTGAAAAGCGGAAAATGAAAAGTGAAAAATGAAATTTCTTCTCTACAAATCCTAATTCTTAATTATTTTTTCATATTTTTGTAATCGGAAACCTTAAAAGCCAACAGATGAAGTACCATAATTCCACTCCATACAGGACCATTCAGGTGCTTTGCGGCTTGATTTTCCTCACGACAAAATCATTATACTTATGAAAAGATTCTTATTGATAACAATGGTTGGGCTGGCTTCGATGACCATGATGGCAGCCGACAGCGAACTTCTCTACGGTTACTATCAAGGCAGCGGCACACTGAAAACCTTAGGAACACGTAAAGTCGAGAGCTATGATGTGGCCATACACTTGACAGATCCATTTCTCGTGGGCCAATCCATCTATGGCTTGCGTATCCCCATCAACACCTCCGCAAAGAAGACAAGCGACTACTCGGCATGGTTGTCGAAGACGCTGAGAGTGGAGAGCGGCAAGAATGTGCCCGACATCGCCAGTGTATCATTCGATGCGAACGCCAAATGGGTCGATGTGACCTTTGAGATGCCCTACGTGATTACCGAAGAGGGAGTTTATGCAGGCTACTCGTTTACTGTGAGCAATGTGGATGACGAAGCCGATCAGTTGCCCATACAGACCATTGCTACCGACGAACAGGGAGGCATGTTCATTCATACATCACGTACTTACCGTCAATGGAAAGAACTGACGGGCGTCGGAGCATCAGCACTAACAGTGCGCCTAGGCGGCGACGGCATCAAGAGCTACTCGGCTACCTTCGTGATGCCCGAAGAACTGAATGCCTATACCACCGTCGGCGAAGAGGCTACAGTCACACTCTCGCTGGTGAACCACGGTACGACAGCCATCCGCAATATCGACTACACGATAGAGGTAAATGGCACCACAACGGAACGTCACCAAGGTGTATCGCTGGCAGCGCAGTACTATGGTCGCAAGAAATCGATGAATGTCACAATACCTCCCGTATATCAGCGCGGCACACGCCCCGTGACCTTCTGCATCACCAAGATAAACGGTGAGGACAACCAAGACCCGCATCCCTCCGCCGTACTACAGATGGCTTTCTTGGCTGAAACTCCGAAGCACAAGCCACTGATGGAAGAATACACAGGCACATGGTGCGGTTGGTGCCCTCGCGGTATGGCTGCTATGGAAGCAATGACGGAACTTTACGGCGATGACTTCGTGGGTGTCGCCTATCATGAAGGGGATGCTATGCAAATCACGACTTCTTTCCCCAGGGAGATAAGTGGATACCCCGGCTGCACTATAGACCGCGTAGGCAACAGTATCGATCCCTTTGGAGGCTCTGCAGGTGGTAGCCTGGGCATTCGGAACGACTGGATCAAGCGCGAGGCGGTTATCGCTCCTGCGGCGTTGGCTCTGGAAGCCAATTGGAGAGATGAAGACAAAACACAGATTGAGGTGAAATCAACCACATCTTTCGTCCGCAGCCTTAGTGACAATCCCTACCGCCTGACCTATATCCTTGTGGCCGACGACCTGAGCGGTACAGGACGCTATTGGTCCCAAGTGAACAACTACAGCGGTCAATCTGGCTATGATAGTGACCCCTATCTGGGACCTTTGACAAAGTTGTCGGGAACAGTAATTGGAATGAAATTCAAGGATGTCGCCATACAGCTGTCGTGTCAAGGCCCAGCAGCTCTTGAGGAGAGCTTGCCTTCTTCAGTAAACGACATCGACGACTACAAACACACCTACATTTTTGATGTTACCAACAATACACTCGTGCAAGACAAGAGCAAGTTGCGCGTCGTTGCAGCACTTGTCAACACGCAGAACGGCGAGGTTGTCAACGCAGAGAAAGCCATTGTTGGCGACGAGACAACATCCGTGCGACGCCTCACGGACGACACAGAAGCTATAGGCATCTACTACACCGATATGCTCGGGCGCCGTGTGAGTCCCCGTCATCGCGGCATCTATGTCAAAACGACAACTTATAGCGACGGTACGAGCAGAGTTGAGAAAGTCCAATATTGATAATTGAAATAATAACATACGACATGAAGAAAATCAAAATTCTAGGCGCTGCTCTGATGATGATGGCAGCCACAACAACGACAACAAACGCTGCCGACGTCACTCGCGATGCTCACGGCATCATACGTGAACAGCCCGCAGGAATCCACCGCCTGTATATGCGCTCTGGCGGTGCGACCTATGCGTCCGTCTATTTCCAAAGCGTAACACAGGACGGAATCGCCACAGAGATAGTATTCTCCGAAGATGGGACAAAAGCCTATTTCAAAAACATTATCTCACACGCCGCTACCGACACTTGGGTCGAAGGCAACATAGCTGACGGCAAGATTACTGTGCCACTGGGGCAGATGGTCTATTGGTTCGACGACGGTAACTACGGCTTGCAGCTGGCGATGGTGGAAGTGAAAGGCAACATCAGCACCTACACGAGCAAGAATAAAGGCAACGTGACCTTTACGATGCAAGGCAACGACCTGTATCTGGAAGGCACCTCAGCCACCCCCGACGAGACAATCTACAAGGGTCTCGGCCTCACATACACAGACCAATACAACGGTGAGTGGAGCTACTACATCGATTATGAGACCGTGCTGACCTACAAGGACGTAACGATACTGACCCTGCCTGATGACCTCGAGACCTCCGTTTACTCTATGGAGTATGAGCAGAGCGGTCACCTTGTGAACGTAGGTTTCAAGGATAACAATGTCTATGTGCAGGGCGTCTCGGAAAACAATATCCCACAAGCATGGTGGAAGGGCACTATTGGCGACGACGGCAAGTTGGTGTTCCCCTTACAATTCGCCCAGGTCTATTTAACCTATCTTCTCTATTTCTGCGGTGCCGACTTCGAGGGAGAGACAACAGATGCTGGCGGCACTACGTGGAACTACCTGTGGACTGACGGCAGTGCAACCTTCGATTTCAACCGCGAAGCAAGGACTTTCTCCTCCGAACAAGCCGTCTTCATTAACAACGCCGATGACCATATCGAGCGTGGTGAAATCTTCCGTGCTCCCCGCTTTCGTCCCTACACGGAGAAAGCCGGTACACCTGCCGACCCCTCCATCTATGCCTATATCGATTTTTTCGACCTCGCGGGCTTCAGCATCTTTATGCCCATCGTTCCCCTGCTTGACACAGAAGGCAATTTCATGGACCCCAGCAAAGTCTCTTGGCAAATCTACATCGATGACGACGAGCCCTTCACGCTTTATCCAGACGAGTATCGCTACTTGACCGAGGAAATCGACGAGATACCTTACCTCTTCACCCCTGAACAGGAGGTACCGTACTCCCGTTCCTATATCTACGAAAAGGCCTATGGTATCTATGTCTTCCAGACGGGCTTCAACCGGATTGGTGTGCAGTCAATCTATCGTGGTGGCGGCGAGGAGCATCGCTCGAATATCGTCTACCACTACTTCGATGGAGATGCGGTGAACAACATCGTCGCAGACAAGCCGGCAGGCACCGTGCAACATTTCGACCTCAGTGGACGACGCGTGACAGACAGCCACCGCGGCCTCACCATCAGCCGACTGCCCGACGGGCGCGTAGTGAAACGGCTTCGCTGATATGTTTAACATCATCGTTTCAGAAGATATCCGACATCGGTACTTCCCATACAAGACCATTCTGGTACTATGCAGTTTGTTTTTCCTCAGTCAAACTGCATGGGCCTCTATCATTCTGCCCAAACTATTCTCCGACGGGATGGTGCTTCAGCGCGGTATGGAGGTTCCCGTGTGGGGTTGGAGCGAACCTGGGCAGACCATCAGTATCTGTCTGCTACCTACTGAAGGCAAAGCAAAGAAGAAAACCGTTACCTACACCGCCACAGCAGATGCCACAGGAAAATGGCAACTACGACTGCCCGCTATGCGCCCCACAGGGCCGCTCACTTTGTCGGTGAGCAGCGGCGAGGTAAAGGTAGTCATCAACGACGTGTGGGTGGGCGACGTCTGGCTGTGCAGCGGACAGTCGAATATCGACACAAACATCGAACGCGTTTATCCCCAATACCCTGAGGAGATAGACCAAGACTCCACCCCAAGGGTTCGACTCTTCAAGGTGGAGAACGAAGCCGTACTAAAAGGTCCCAGCTCCCATCTGCTTTCATCAGGATGGAAAACGCTTTCCAAGAAGAATGCCTGGAAATTCTCAGCACTAGGCTATTTCCTGGGCAAGCAGATGGAAGCCAAGACGGGTGTGGTGCAAGGTGTTATCCAATGCAGCTGGGGCGGCACGCCCATAGAGTCGTGGATACCACGCGACTCGGTGGCCCGTTTTGACAAACGGATGTCAGACGAGGCGTTATTCTATGAAGATGCCAATGTACGGGAAGCTACCAAAGAAGCTAATAAACTTGCTGCTGACAGATGGAATAAGTTGCTGAACCAACTCGATCCGGGCGTGAGTGGTAACTGGACAGCCGCCGATTTTGACGACAGCCAATGGGAACGGGCACAACAATACAAGCTTCCTGTGGGCCGACTCAACGGCTCGTTCTGGATGCGGCAACATATCCGCATCGATACAGCCCACGCTGGACAAGAAGCTTTGCTGCTGCTAGGAACGCTGGTGGATGCCGACTTCACCTACATCAACGGCAAGCTGGTGGGAGAAACTGGTTATCAGTATCCGCCGCGCCGATACAACATTCCCAAAGGATTACTCTGCGAGGGTGACAACGTAATTACCGTCCGCTTCGTGAACCACGGAGCCGCTCCGAAGTTCGTTGAGGAAAAACTTTATCTGATTCGCTGGGCCGACAAAACCACCCTACCCCTCAGTCCCGATTGGCTCGTGCATCCGGGCGTTTCCATGCCTATCCAACCTTCAATGCCTACAGGATTCCAGAATATGGCAGCAGCGGCCTACAACGGTATGCTGTTTCCCTTGGTACCTTACGCGATGGCGGGAGTAGTCTGGT
>JAGCNQ010000034.1 GCA_017645845.1 Bacteroidaceae bacterium | reverse complement strand
TATCTCGGCAGCGTTCTTGATGGCTTTCATGGCAGGGATGGGTGAAGAGTGAAAAGTAAAGAGTGAAGAATTGTCTTGAATTAGACTATAGTTCGCCGTGTTGGGGTCAATGAGGAGTTTCTTTGCCCCTTGCTCCTTGCACCCTGCCCCTATTTCTTTATAGGGTCGTGTTTTCACACCAATCCTCTGGAGATAGGCAGCTGTGGCGTCGTCGAGTTTGGCTTCGTCAATGAAGAGCGTCACCTCGTCGAGAGTGAGGAGGACATAACTCACAAAGACCGGATTGCAGTGAACGTCCAAGCCGCGCAGATTAAGCAGCCAGGCTATCTCGTCAAGCTGAGTGATGACAATGCCGTCGGCATGCTGTTCTCTGAGGGCTTGCCGCACACGCTCTATCTTGCTCTCTGCTGTCTCACCGGCATATTCCAGTGGCTGCACCTCTACCCTATTCTGTGGGATGGCGGGACGGTCTTCCCAAAGCGTTTCGGCTGGGTCTAAGTCAGTACGGAGTTGGATGCCAGCTTCGCCAAGTTCCTCGCGCATCGCCTGGATGTCAGCAATAGTGTTGACGTTGCCGTCCATGCCAACAACAGGCTCATAGTTCATAGTAACGCCTGCCTCACTTTTCACCCTCTCACCTTTTGACCCTTTCACCTTTTCACCTTTTAACCTTTTAACCTTTTCACCGAGCCACTCTGAGATGCTCGGAGTCTCAGGCAGTCCGTCCTTCATCAGATGAAAGGGCGTACCTTTGAGTTGTTCTTCGGCGGCGATGAAGTAGCGGCTGTCGGTCCAAAGTGCAGCATCGGAAAGCGTGACGACCGCCGTACCGGCACTGCCGTCGAAGCCGCTTATCCATTGGCGCGTCATCCAGTGTGCCGGAACATATTCGCCGCAATGCGGGTCGGTACTGGGGAAAACGAAAGCACTAAGCCCATTCTTCCGCATATAATCGCGCAGCACTTCTACCCTTCTGACAATACTTTCTACCATACTTCTGACCTATTTGGGGACAAAGATACAAAGAAATATTAAGAATTTAATGGGAAAGCCTAAGTTTTTATTATAATTGTCAAGCGGGAATACTTTGGGGAACGAAAAGCGGCCACCATTTCCGGTAACCGCTGTTTCAATCGGGTGCAGCCTATCAGGAAATCGACCGCGATGAGTTGAGCAAAAGACCGCGGTGAGTTGGGAAAAAGACCGCGGTGAGTTGGGAATCAAAAGAATCTACTCTTCTCTTACTCCGAGACTCTTGTAGATGATGATGATTGCATCGCTGAGGTCTATCTCTCTGTCGCCGTTCATGTCTGCGGCAGCAGCATTGAAGTTGGACGGAACCTCATGCAGCGAATAGTACGTCACCATGATGGCATCGCTGAGATCCACTTCACCGTCGCCGTTCACGTCGCCTGCAATAAAGGCATTCGGGTCTTCGTTGGTGTAGGAACCTTCATGGAACCAGACAGGCAGGTGGCGTTTGTCTGGCACAGGGTAGTTGTCTTCGCCAAGTGTCTGATACCATACTCGTTTGTCGTTCGTCCGGCCGTCATTGAGTTGGTAACACAGTGCTCCGCTCGCCATATCGTTGCTGTTGGTGCTGATGGTGCCGGAGGGGATTCCCCAACCTCCTGCAGAGGGAGGAAGATAGTAGGTGTTCTGAATAATGGCCTTGCTGTTGTTACGGCAAATGACGTCACCACCCGATGAGCTGATGTTCATACTGCCAGCCATGAGACAGTTCGAGATAAGTCCGGTTGCGGTAGCCCATCCAACAAGTCCCCCACAGCAATCAACATTGCTGCCGTTAATGCTGCCCGCGAAGATGCAGTCCTGCAGCTGGCCGATGCCGGCAGCCTCGCTGAAGAGTCCGGCCAAACCTCCATGTGTGCCGTCGCCATTTATGGTACCATTGATGTCGATATAACTCTGACAGCGCAGCAACGTACCGCCTGCAATGCTTGCAACCATGCCTGCAAACTTTCTGCTCGTAGTAATGGTGCCGCGCACGGTGAGATCTTTCACTGTGCCCGACAACTGTCCGAAGAGGCCGGCATAGTCAGCACTGCGAACTAATGCGATGGTGATAGTGTGGCCTGCTCCGTCGAAGATGCCGCTAAAGACCTTGCCGTTCCCAATCATTGTAGAGGGATAGGCGGTGAAGTCGATGTCATCGGTCAGCACACCGCAGATGTCACTATGATCTTGCTCCACCATTTGTGCGAACCATTTGAGCGTTTCGGGCGAAGCAATGAGGTAGTAGCCACGTTCGTCCATCGGCATACTCTCCATATCCACATAACCGCAAACCGTGCAGACGCCGTCCTGGAAGTCATGTTCGTCCTGTCCGTTAAGGGAGGCATTGTTGGTAAAACCGTCGATGGTGGTATAGGGCGTCCCGTCGCAGTGAACATGGGAGAAGCAATAGACGATGCCATGAGAAGCGTCCGGCACAGGCGTCACATCCCTTCCGAGCGTCTGTCGCCAAGTCGTGCTGCCAGGCTGTTTGTTCTCAAGCAGGTAGCAAGCCTCGCCGTATGCCACTTGGTTCTCCATCAGAAGTGTGACGTCGCCACAGGCATTGGCAGCATTCCAACTCCCTTTGAAGTAGTTGTTTGAGGAAATGACGTTGCCGCTGTTGCGTGCCAGGAGGTCGCTGCCACTTGTTCCAACTGTAAAATTACTCGTAATGAGACAACTTGAGATGCTGGTGCTGCCGCTGGCCCAGCCCGAAACGCCTCCACAGCAGTTTGTATTGTTGCCAGTGAT
>JAGCNQ010000033.1 GCA_017645845.1 Bacteroidaceae bacterium | reverse complement strand
AGGAAGACTTTTTCTCCCCCTTCACGGGGGAATTAGAGGGGGTCTAGTTCGTTTTTGTTAATTTTGTTATTTGTTAATTTGGGGGCGTTTTAGACCCAGTGCATAGTCCATAGTCCATAGTCAGGCATGGGCGTACAACAAGAGCGGCGGATACTCACGTATGCGCCGCTCTTGGTTAGAGTCTTGTCCATACTCTGACAGATAGTAAAAAACAGATAATAAAAAAATATGCACTATGAACTATGCACTATGAACTAAAAAAATTGTATCTTTGCAGGGAATTATTACATTTGCGCATCATAGAATCTTTACCAACACATAAAATAACGCATTATGATTTTTTCAACAACTCCAACAATTGAAGGTCGTACCATCCGTGAATACAAGGGTGTGGTGACAGGTGAAACCATTATCGGCGCTAATATCTTTAAGGACTTCTTCGCTGGCATTCGCGACATCGTGGGAGGACGCGCAGACAGTTATGAGAAGGTTTTGCGCGAAGCGAAAGATTCCTCTCTCAGGGAAATGATGGAGCGTGCTCAGGCTATGGGCGCAAACGCCGTGGTAGGTATCGATATTGATTACGAGACCGTCGGCGGTAAGGGCTCTATGCTCATGGTTGCTACCAGCGGAACTGCTGTTGTGATATAGTATGAGACGTCTTCTTCTGTTACTGATGAGCTGTAGCCTGACGGTCCAAGCTCAGGTGTTCCAAAGTGTCAGGCTGGAGAAATTGTCCGGCTCAACACCAGGTGACTGCCGCATAGCAGGTATCAGTCCGGACGGAAGCTATGTCCTGACCACAACTCAGACAAACAAGGGACTCAGACAAATCAACCTGAAAACGGGTCAGACAAAACTGCTGACGGACAATCCCGGTGCAGGGTTCCAACCACATGTCTCGACTGACGGACGAAGCATCGTATGCCGGAAAGTGACATTCGATGAACACCACATGAGACAGACGGCCCTGGAACTGCTCGACATCGAACATGGAACCCAGAATCAGCTTCGCGCACCGGCACGAGAGGTGCGTGAAGGCAATGAGAACGGCAGGGCAGAAGTCTTCATTGAAGACATGCAGCTGATGGTCTCCGTAGATGGAGTGACGAGGAACCTCTCGCCAAACGGCAACGATGACGATACCCGTTACATCTGGCCCAGTCTCTCGCCCAATGGTAAGCGGATTCTCTACTACGTGAGCGGCGAGGGAGCCTATGTCTGCAACCTCGAAGGCAAGGAAGTACGGTTTATTGCACACAACTGCCGCGCACCCCAATGGTATGACGACGATACCATCGTAGGGATGAACGACCGTGACGACGGGAAAATGCTCCTTTCGAGCAGCATCATGGCTTACACGTTGGACGGCAAGGTTCAGGAACTGACCGACAGCACGAGGATGCTTATGTATCCGCAATGTTGTGCCCCGCAGGGCATCATCGTCTGCTCGGCAGCAAACGGGGAGATTTTCGTTCTGCGAACAAGAGATTAAAGATTAGGGATTATGAAAAAGACAATCATACCGCTGGTGTTGTTCCTCATCGCGACCAGCATGCCGGCACAGCAGATAAAAGTTTATCTCAATGCAGGACACGGCAGCTGGGGACCTGACGACCGCCCGATGCCGACAATACCATACCCCATGCTGCCGGAAACGGGGCGGCCCGACACCTGCGGGTTTTATGAGAGCAATACCAATCTGTGGAAGACATTGGAATGCGGCACACGACTGTTAAATAACGGAAACTTCAGGGTGAGGTATTCGCGCAAGAAAAACGGGCCTTATCCCTATAGAAAGGGTGCACCCAACGAATTCAGATATAACCGTTCGCTGAGCGAGATTTCTGCCGAAGTGGATACCTGGGGAACCGACATGTTCCTCTCGATACACTCCAACGCAACCAGCGAGGGTGCATTGGTCAACTATCCCCTCTTCCTGTATCGCGGAACAGATGCAGAAGACTATGTGGAGAACAGCAAGGCTATGTGCCAGAAGATATGGCCTCGACTGACGGAAGCGATGCATGCAGAATTCGAGCCGATGACCCACTACAACTCCTCATCCAACATTCGTGGCGACATTGACTTCTACCACAGCAGCTGGACCAACGAGAAAGGCATTACAGGCTATCTGGGTGTGCTGCACCACATGGCTCCAGGGTTCCTCAGCGAAGGGTTCTTCCACACCTACCAGCCATCCCGCCATCGGGCCTTGAACCAGGACTGGTGCCGGCAGGAAGGCATTCGCTACTACAGGGGCATTGCCGACTATTTTGGAGTGCACAACGACGAAACCGGCTGCATCATGGGCCAGTTGCACGTGAAGGGAGAAAGTAGCAGCAACCTGGAACTTTTCGCGGCAATATCCGGTTCACTCGATGAATACATGCCTGCAAACGGCGTCACCGTGCGACTGAAGGATGCCGACGGCGAAATCGTTGGATTCTACGAAACAGACCAGAACTACAACGGCATCTTCGTTTTCTACGACCTGGCTCCGGGCAGATACTACATCGAGCTGAAAGGCGAGGGCTTCAGGACACGTCAGGGCAAGATGTTCCCGGTAACGGTCAAGGCTAAGACCACCGCCTATAAAAGTATCTACATGATTCGCGGCACCAGTACGCCTTTCGACGATGAAGAAGATGGCCTCACCCCCATCCCCTCTCACATGGGCGAAGGGGAAATCTACGACCTGAGCGGACGCAAAATCAATGGGCAATGCTTAATGGGCAATGGTCAATTACCTCGGGGTGTTTATATCATAGGGGGAAAGAAAATTCTTTTTTAGACAACGAAGCCTAACAACACTTAAAACCCAGACCCCCCTCCAACTCCCCCGAGGGGGAGAGTAAAAATTGAAAAATTAAAAAATTAAAAAATTGAAAGTCTCCTCTTTCCTCCCTCCGTCGCGACTGGGGTAGTCGCTCCCCTTTGTGGGGCCGTAGCCACATTCAGTGGCTACTCTAAAGACCACAGTCGCCCCCTTTAAGGGGGGAGTTAGAGGGGGTCTTCCTTAAACTCCTTAAACTTCTTAAACCTCTTAAACTCTTCAATATGAAAAAACAACTTTTGATGGCATTAATGGTCCTAATGGGGCTACATGCAAGTGGAGAAAACTTTAGCGTCAGCAAGGCGCGTTTCAAGCAAGGCGACGACATGAACTGGGCTAAGCCCGAAATGGACGATGCCTCGTGGAGCGAAATTGACATTACGAAGAGATGGGACGAGCAAGGCTTTCCCCAAAACACCAGGGCATACGGTTGGTATCGCATTCACGTGAATATCCCCAAAAGTGTGTTTCAGGGCGCTGACCAGCAGAATGCTCTTATCTTCAACATGCCCAAGGCTGATGATGTGGATGAGTGCTACCTGAACGGCAAACTGATAGGAACGACGGGCCGTATGCCGACAGATGCGGCTGGCTATTTCCCTGCGAGTAATATGGTTCGCAACTATGTGGTCGATGTCAAGAAGGACGATGTCCGATGGGATGCGGAGAACGTGATTGCCGTGCGTGTCTATAACCGCGGAGGCAGTGGCGGTTTGTATAATAACCCCATGACGATTTCCTGCCCCAAGGCTGCCGATGGATTCTCGATGAGCCTTACCGATACAAACGTCGGGCAATATCATTATGATATAGAGGTCAACAACGCGTACCTAACGACTACCACCGGAACGCTGGATGTTACGATTACAGACCGCGAGACAGGAGCCAAGGTGAAGTCCCTGACCAAGAAGCTGTCCCTCAAGCGTAACAAGCCTGCACACGTGACGGTGCCCTACACTATGGATAAGCCATACCAACTGACAGCAACCTACACCGATGCCAAGACGGGAAAGGTGCTGAGCGAAAGCAGACAACTGAAATACGTTCTGACGCCAGCGGCTCCCGCCACGCCCCGTTTCAATGGTGCTCCGGTGTGGGGTGTGCGTCCAGGTTCTCCTGTTATCTATCGCTTCCCCGTATCGGGCGAAAAGCCTATGAAGTTCACCTGTAACGACCTTCCCGAAGGACTGCAGCTTACAGAAAGCGGTGTACTGAGCGGAAAGATTGACAAGCCTGCCATCCTAAGCTTTACCGTAATTGCCGAGAATGCCAAGGGAAAGGCCTCGCAGGAGTTCACGCTGAAAGTGGGCGCAGACATGATTGGCCAGACTCCGCCCATGGGCTGGAATTCTTGGAACTGCTGGGGACTGACCGTAACGCAGGAGAAGGTGATGGCCTCTACGCAGGCGCTCATCGACAAGGGCTTGGCCGACTATGGCTATAGTTACATCAATATCGACGACGGCTGGGAAGCTCCAGAGCGCAACGCTGACGGCACGCTTGATGCCAACGAGAAGTTCCCCTCGATGAAAGGACTCGTCGATTGGCTCCATGAGCGCGGTCTGAAGTTCGGCATCTACAGCGCACCTGGTGCAACAACTTGTGGAGGCTATCTGGGCAGTCTTGGCTACGAGAAAGAGGATGCCGAGGTCTGGAACAAATGGGGCGTGGATTATCTGAAATACGACTGGTGCAGCTATGAGAATGTGCGGAGGGAGGAGAACGACTGGGGCTTTGCCAGCTGCATACGTCCTTATCTGCTGATGCAGAAGTTCCTGCGCCAGCAGCCGCGCGACATCTTCTACAGCCTCGGTCCGTTGGGAGGAACCCAAGTGTATCTCTGGGGGTTGTATTGCGACGGCAACAGCTGGCGTACGGCTCAGGACATCAACGACACCTGGCACTCCATCTATGACGTCGGCTTCCGTCAGCAATTAGGTAAATCCCAATATTCTTCTATCGGCCATTGGAACGACCCCGATATGCTGGTCGTAGGCAAAGTAGGCTATGGACTGGGCGAGAACACCAAAGGCCTTCGCGAGACGCGTCTGACACCTGATGAGCAATACACGCATATCACGCTGTGGACACTCGTCGCCTCAAACATGCTCATCGGCTGCGACATCGCTCAGATGGATGACTTCACGCTGAACCTGCTCTGCAACAACGAGGTGAATGCCATCAACCAGGACCTCCTGGGCAAGCAGGCCGACCGTGTCCAAAAGGAGGGCGACATTGAGGTATGGAGTCGTCCCTTGGCTGACGGAGCCATCGCTGTAGGCATCTTCAACGTGGGCGAGAAGGACCAGCAGGTAGATATGAAGGCCCTCATCCCTGCAAAAGAGCCCGCCAAAACCATCCGCGACGTGTGGCGCCAGAAAGACCTCACGGCCAGCGAACTCAACTGCACCATTCCGTTACACGGATGCAAATACCTCAAAGTTTGGATTAAATAATAAGAGAATCGCATAGAAGGTTAGAGTATGGACACATGGAAAAAAATATGAAACGCGGCAAGTTGCTTTTCCTCGCACTCATGATGACTGTCACGATTGCGGGACAGAATAAAAATGCTCCTGTCAACTACGACGAGAGCAAGGTGCCGGTCTTTGAAGTGCCCGATGTGATGAGATGCGAAGACGGCCAACGCGTAGAGTCCGTCATGCAATGGGAGAAGAAGCGGAGGCCTGAGTTGCTAAAGATGTTCAGCGAGCAAGAATATGGTGTGACACCCAGGCATACCGGCATTAAGGTGAAATACGAACTTGTGGCCTCGAATCCTAAGGCGATGGGCGGGTTGGCTACACAGAAGCAGATACGCTTCAATTTTACCGGCAAGAATGGTAAGACGCATCAAGCTCTTCTGCTATTGTATTTACCCAACAACACCAAGGGACGTGTACCGGTGATTGTGAGCTATAACTTTCATGGGAACCAGACTACAACTTTAGAGGAAGATGTAATCTTCTCGCCCTCGAAGGAGCTGATGAGAAGTGCCGGTTCGGAGAATTGGGGGCGCGGAGAACAGGCAAGTCGCTGGTCTTACGAGCTAGCCCTAAAACGCGGCTATGCAGTAGCCACAATGAACTATCACGATATCTATCCCGACTCGCCGGAACTGAGAGAATATGGTATATCACCGCTCCTGCAGGGCTACAAGGAGGATTCGCGCGCAGGGAATGAATGGGGCGCAATCGGTGTATGGGCCTGGGGCTATAGTCGCATCGCGGACTATCTGGAGAAGGAGAAACGGATAGACAAGGACTGCATGGTGGTGTTGGGACATTCACGATTGGGCAAGACTTCGCTCTGGGCAGGAGTGCAGGACAAGCGCTTCAAAGTGGTCATTTCGAACGATTCTGGCTGTGGCGGCGCTGCTCTCTCAAAGCGCGTAATCGGTGAGAATCTGGCCCGAATAACGGCCAATTTCCCTCATTGGTTCTGTCCGGCTTTCAATGTCTATTCTGAGAATGAGGCGGCATTGCCATTCGACCAACACGAACTGTTGGCACTGGTGGCTCCGCGCCACGTTTATGTGGCCAGCGCGGAGGATGACCAATGGGCTGACCCGAAGGGAGAGTATCTGAGTGCATACTACACGGGGCCTGTGTACAAACTCTATAATATGCAAGGACTTCCATCCAAGGAACAGCCCGCTATCCATCAGCCCCAACATTATGACGTGGGCTATCACATCCGTGCAGGAAAGCACGATGTGACGGAGTACGACTGGCGATGCTACCTCGACTTCTGCGATAAAGTTTTCGGATGCTTTAGCACCGAGGCGCACTGATAATGCGCGAAACTCCCTGCGGCGAAACGCCAGCCTCGTAAACACTACTCGTTTAAATCAATGAACATATAAAGCGAAATACACTATGACACCCGTTCACCAAGAAGGAAATATTTTCAGCCAACAACTCTGCATTCCATGCTACCAGACAGACCGACAGGGACTACTTAAGCCAACCGCCTTTATGGACATGGCACAAGAGATTGCCTACTGGGCTGCCGAAGCACTTGGTTTTGGATATGACAGCCTTCACGTCCACCACACTGCGTGGGTACTAGCACGAATGCATATCCGTTTCCTACGCCCCGTCAGTTGGCGCGATAGTGTTACTCTTCACACCTGGCACAAAGGGGCCAGCGGACTCTTCTACCTTCGCGATTTCCTGCTCCGTGATGATAAAGGAGAAACTTCCATTGCCGCTACCACCTCGTGGGTGGTCATGGATGAACGTACACGCCGATTGGTTCGTCCAGAAGACCTACAACAACTCCTGCAAGTGGAACAGACCGACCATGCAATCGCTGAACCAGCACCAAAAGTCATCACAAGCAAGGAGATGGAACCTGCGGGCGAACATATAGTGACCAATACAGAAATTGATATCAACGCACACACTAACAATGCCCGTTATGTGGCTTGGGCCATCGACAGCCTGCCTCCTGATGAAGGAATTCGCCCCTTAAAGGAACTCTGCATCAACTTTAATAAGGAAACCAAACAAGGCGACTGTGTACGACTTCAACATTCCCTTGCTGGCGACACTTGGTTAGTAGAAGGGCTAGTTGGCGGTAAATCTTGCTTTGCTGTCAGGCTTAAGTTTTAAGATATGTTTTCAAACGAAACATTAGAGGTATGAAAAAGATTACACTTTGGTTTCGTATCATCCGTCCGCAGACTTTGTTCGCTTCATTTTGTCCTGTTTTGGTCGGGCTTATGGTAGCTCATACTCTCATCGGACAAGTAACCCGGTATGGACATTTAACAGCAATATTAACAGTCCTATGCGCCCTTGCCTTACAGATTCTGAGCAATCTTATTAATGATTACTACGACTACAAGCGTGGCACCGACAAACAAGGTCGTGTAGGATTCAAACGTGCCTTGGCAGAAGGGACTGTAACCGAAAGTGAAATGCGGACGGCATGTTATGTCACGCTTGTCTTCGCCCTTGTACTTGGCGCTGCTCTTTGTTATATTGGAGGCTGGGTGATAATGGCTATAGGTGTTACCGCCCTTTTGTTTGCCTGGCTCTATACTGCCACACCATATTCGCTGTCCTATCTGGGCATTGCTGATATATTTGTATTCCTCTATTATGGAGTCATCGCCTCATGGGGTACAGTATGGCTGCAATACAAAGCTGCGGAACTGACCTTCGACTACAATCAATTGTCTCCTGTCTATGCAGGATCGGTATGTGGACTCATATCAATGTGTGTACTTGCTATCAACAATATCCGCGACATAGAAGATGACCGATTAGTTGGCAAACGCACTATTCCTGTAAGATTTGGGAAAAAGGCGGCCCTCTGTATATTGGGGGGTATTGTAGCCCTGACTCCAGTATTCTCATGGATGGCGTTCGGACAGAACTGGCCGGTAGGGGTGATTCTCCCTGCAAGCTTTCTTTACTATAAAGTTTTGAGGGCTGAAGGTGCTCAGTATAACCAATGTTTGCTGATGGCTGGCATAGTCAATCTAATCTATGTCGGATTGGTTTGGCTGAGTGTCTGTAACCCCTTGTAAATAATTAAAGATTAGGGATTTGGGATTAGTAATCAGGGAATAGGATTCTTAACTCTTCATGCGATGGTCAGTATGGAACAAAAAGACGTAGCATTAGTATTGTCGAGCGGTGGTGCAAAGGGACTTGCGCAAATCGGAGCAATAGAAGAATTGGAGGCGCAGGGCTATCGTATCACCTCCATTGCAGGCTGCTCAATGGGTTCGCTCATAGGCGGTGTTTATGCTGCAGGGAAACTGAAAGAGTTTCGTGAATGGATGAAAACTATTGACCGCAGGAAAATGTGGAAACTGACGGACTTTTCACTCAGTTTCAACCATATAGTCAAAGGTACACGCATCATCGAAGCAATCATGGAGTTCGTACCAGACGTGCTCATTGAGAACTTACCGATACCCTATTGTGCTGTGGCCACCGACTGGAAGTCTGGCCGCGAGGTGGTGTTTCGCAAAGGCAGTCTCTTCGAAGCCATAAGGGCCTCCATCTCTTTGCCAGCATTTTACGAGCCTGTGCGGCGCGACGGAATGATACTTATCGACGGTGGTGTGACCAATCCTATTCCCTTGAACCGTGTGGAGCGTCACGAAGGTGATATCCTCATCGGTGTAGATGTGAGCGGCCAAGACTATGCTTCACAATGGAAGGAAAAGCAGGTATCAGCCGAGCGTCGCAAACAAAGTACCTCTTTTTCACAACAGGTTATCAATAAATTGCGTCCTGAAAGCATCAGTTTTAATAGTTACACAATGCTAGTGCGCGTCAGTTCCCTGATGATTCGTCAAAACTCTATCCTGATGACCCAACTGATGCATCCCGATGTACTCATTGATATCCAAATGAACCGCTACGGAAGTTTCGACTATGACAAATCAGAGAAACTCATTGCCATTGGTCGTCAAAAAACATTGCAAGCGCTCAACAAATATGTTCAATAAACGAATAAACTTGATTTATCGACATCAAATGGGACTTCACCAAATTCCTGATTTCTAAGGATGGTGAGACTATCAAGCGATACGTTCTCACCGCAGAGCCAAAGGAATTTGAGTAGGACATTGAAGCTATGATTGCCTAACTCTCATTTTTTTAGTAGACGAGTTGACAAGTTACTTGCCTATTTTCGGTTGCTTGTCAACTCGTCTACTTGTTTTCATTCTATGACGGGCACCTCAATCTGCGAACCATAGCGGTGGTATTCGTTGGAGATGGACTGTTCCTTGATATAATGAATCAGTTCTATGCGTCCGTCATGCACGGGAAGGGCCTGGGCAATGTACTTGTCATAGTTGGCAGCAGCCTGGAAGACGATGTCGGGTACCTCTGTTGAGATGGTACGGATGCGTTCGTACTTCTTGATGCTTTCGCAGAAAGCAGCCAGATTCTCGTTGACGGTCTTTGCACCAAATGTACGTGCAGCATCGAGCAGAGCATTACCGTCATCGGCAGAAACGGTGAGGGGTGTACCAACTGTCTGGGCAGCAAGACATACCATCTCCACTTGTTCTTTGGTCTCGTCACCAAAGAGGCGCAGAACCATACCTCCTTCTGTCAGGGGCAGATAACGGAAGACATTCTGCTCGCCACGAATCTTAGGTTGAATGTTGCGCGGATGACGGAACTCGCGTTCATACCATTCAGCGTAAGAAGTACGGAAATCAGTGGCAGTCCCTGCCTTGTCGGCAATCGTCATGAACTGAGCTACGTAATTGGGACCTCCCGCCTTCAAACCAGGGCCAAAAGCTGAGAGTTTCATACCTCCGAAGGGTTGACGATTGACGATAGCGCCTGTAATGCCTCGGTTAATGTAGAGATTGCCTGCCAGAACATGGTTCTTCCAAAAACGCTGCTCTTGCTCGTCGAGCGACTGGAGACCTGATGTTAGACCATAGTCGAGTCCATTGACGAGATCAACGGCCTGCTCGAGTGTATCGTAGGGAGCTACGGCAAGGAGAGGGGCAAAGAGTTCTGTGCGGAATGTGAAAGATTCGGGTTTCACATCCACCTTGATGGTGGGACGAAGAATATAATGCTTCTCATCGACGAATTCAGGAGCAATAAGCCACCGCTCACCTGGTTCAAGCTTGAAGGCCTGTTCGAGTTTCTCGTTGTAGTTGGTTATCATAGGACCAACGATATTGCCAGCATTCCATACACCTCCCACCTTGAGCGAGGAGGCACAATCCTTGAGTTTCTCAAAAAACTCGGGATGTGTATAAACAGAACGTTCCACGAGCAGGAGGGAGCAAGCGGAGCATTTCTGTCCTGCGTTGCCGAAAGCGGAACGACAAGCATTCATGATAGCATGGTCGCGGTCACTCTTGGCAGAGATAATCATAACGTTCTTACCACCTGTCTCAGCCGACAAGGGCTTGCGGGGATTATTATGAGCAAGTGTTTGTGAGGTCTCGGTACCGCCAGTGAGAATTACGTGTTTGATGACGGGCGAGGAGGTGAGCAAGGGAGTTGCCTCGCGGTCGGCAATAATTACCTGAAGGGCTTGTTTGGGCACGCCAGCCTCCCAGAATGCTTTGGCAAAAAGCCAAGCTACAGGCGCTGCAACAGTGGCAGGCTTTAGAATACAAGTATTGCCGGAAGCCAGGGCAGCGACTACGCCACCACAAGGGATAGCACATGGGAAGTTCCAAGGCGAAAGGACAAGTACAGTACCTTTGCCACGCATCTCAATGTCAGGCAGAGCTGCAAACTTTTTCATCGTGGTCGTATAGAAGCGACAGTAATCAATGGCCTCGGAAACCTCTATATCAGCTTCTTCGATAGTCTTACCCGTAATGGCACACATGGAACCATTAAGGTCGCCACGAATTTGACCGAGAATATTGGCAGCACGATACATAATCCGATGACGCTCTTCAACAGTTGTGTCACGCCACTTCCCTGCATCGGCATCGGCAATGTTGAGAATCTGCTGAACCTGTTCCTTACCTGCCCGTGACATCTCGCAAACAAGCATATCACCATCTTGGCTTCGGTCAAAGTATTTCACGTGGTCATCGTTGTAGGTCAGTTCATCACCAATTTGTGTAGGCAGCAAATCGCCAGGCTTCCAGTCGCCCCACTCCGACTTCTCTCCTGACATATTACCCTTACACTTCCACTTTGCAAATATCTTCTCCACCCATTGCTGGTTGCAGAAACGGTCGAAATCAGTATCGGGCTCATTCTGCATCTCGTCCTTAGGTTCCTGTCCCATGTAAGGCTGGTTGCGGTCTTGCGTACGTGTGGGCGTATGATTAAGGTTATCCTTCATGTTATATGCATTGATGAATTGCTGCTGGAGGTCGTTCCATTCCCTCGTGTCTGGCTTAAGCGAGAAGCTGTGGGTGAGGAAATTGTCGGGAGCAGTATTCTCGTCCATACGGCGTACGAGGTAAGAGATGGCATTGAGGAAATGCTCTTTCTTCACAACAGGAGTATAGAGGATTACGTGGTTGCCTAGTTTCTTTTGAGCTCTCCATACATGATTGGCCATGCCTTCAAGCATCTCGAAACAGAAGCAGTCCTTGGGGGTCTGATACATCTCACTGAGGAGGTAAGCGTAAGAAATAGTGAAGAGGTTATGTGATGCCATACCGATATGCAGTACACGCGCATTCTCGGGTTTCAAACCCCGTTCAATGATGTGCAGGTAGTTGGCATCCACCTCCGTCTTGTTAGGACGCACGGGGTTAGGCCATCCGCGCAAATCGCTGACAATGTTCTCCATGTCCAAATTGCACCCCTTGACGATACGCATCTTGATGGGAGAGCCTCCTTCTGCCACACGCTTGCGGGCAAACTCGAGGAGTTCGCTTTGGAAACCTTCAGCATCAGGCAGATAAGCCTGCACTACGATGCCAGCCTCATAGTTCTTGAACTGGGGCAGGGAAAGGACATCCTTGAACAGTTTCATGGTTAGGTGAGCATCCTTGTACTCCTCCATGTCAAGATTAATGAATTTGGGCTTGGCCACGCCATTGACATCGGTGTAGGGATAGTCGATAGCCGTTTGATAAAGTTCAGACATGCGGCGGACAAGTTCAGGGAAGCATTCCTTATAGTTCAGGGCGTGTGTCTGCGCATAAATGCCGGAAATCTTAACGGAGATATAGTTGATGTCAGGTTCCTTGAGGGCCTCTAAATATGACCGATAACGCTTGTCGGCCTCACCATCGCCAAGAACCACCTCACCGAGGAGGTTGACATTCTGGCCGATATCCTGATGGAAACGCGTAGCAAGGTGCTCTGTCAGGCTAGGACGCGCAGCATCAATGATGACACGGCTGGTGTCGCGGCGCAAACGCCACTTGATAATGGGCACGGCTACCCAATTAAAGAGGGGAAGATAGGCAAACTTCTGGTACATCCAGAAAAGTGCATGGTCGAAGCAGTCGAGGAACTTGGGGATTCCATATTGGTCAATAAGTTCCTTCACGCGGATAGCCAGTTTCTGGCGGTCGCGAATCTGACTAGTCTCGTCAAGCATACGCACGATGAATTTCTTGTCACTAGGCGTGGTAACCATCGTGCCATACATGTGTTGCTCACTCTTCTCTAACTTGGTAAGGCCCGAATAACTTTCGTCATAAAGTTTGCGCATCCAAGAGAAGACTTCCTCGATAGTCGGTAATTGCTGTTCTTTCATGATAATAATATGTTTTTATGTTAGTTTTTCATCCACAAAGTTACATTTTTTTTCGGAATAGTAAACACTGATTTGAAAAAAATTGTCTTTTCCTGTCCTTTCCCGTCATAGCGTATCACAAATAATGAGAGCTAAACATTTTGCTTGGACACGTAACATAAAAGACTAGAAATGTGCAAATATTATTTAATAATCAAGATGTTGAAACAAAAAAGAGAGGCTCCTAAAAAGTCTCTCTCAATGCGCTTTTTGAGCCACTACGGGGACTCGAACCCCGGACCCACGCATTACGAATGCGTTGCTCTACCAACTGAGCCATAGTGGCGATTTCGCAGAAGCAATTTCAAGAATTGCGCCGCAAAGGTACAATAAAAAGTGGAAAGTGAAAAGTGAAAAATTTTGTTTTTAGGGTGATTTTATGTATTTTTGCATTCGATTAAGCAACAAGGACAATGAAAAGGAAAATCCTATGGCTTGTTATTGGACTGGCCATTATACTAATTGGCATCGCTGTCTTCACCACTTTATCTCTGATTAATTCAAAGGCACCAAACGAAGAAAACGGAAAAGGGCGATTGATTTACATAGACCGAGACGATACGGCAGACAGTGTACGAACGAAATCTGCCTTGGGTTGGCGTTGGGGTGTTTATAGCAGGGTGTTCAGCTATCATACCCGAACCGGTCGTTATCACGTATTGCCTGGTATGACATGCCTACAACTATACCGTCTATTACGAAATGGCACTCAAGAACCGATGAACTTCGTTGTGCCAACCTCCCGCACAATGGACAAGTTGGCTGTAACTCTCTCTCAAAGTCTGATGGTTGACTCTGCTGAGATTGCTACTGCACTGACAGACAGCACATATCTAGCCACTCGCGGCTATACAACTGCCACTATTCCTGCTCTTTTTATTCCCAACACATACGAAGTCTATTGGGACATCTCCGTAGATAAACTCATAGAGCGCATGGAACGTGAGAACAACCGTTTTTGGACAGCAGAAAGGAAAGCGAAGGCGGATGCATGCGGTCTGACTCACGAACAAGTGGCAACGTTGGCAAGTATTGTAGACGAGGAGACAGCCAATGATGCTGAGAAACCGATGATTGCAGGTTTGTATCTTAATCGTTTGCGGATAGGTATGCCCTTACAGGCTGATCCGACGGTGAAGTTCGCTGTCGGAGACTTCTCACTCCGTCGTATTCTTGGCAAGCATCTTAAGACAGTGAGTCCCTACAACACCTATCTCATTGAGGGATTGCCGCCAGGGCCGATTCGCATAGCAAGCATCGCAGGCTTGGATGCTGTACTCAATCATGCGGAACACAACTACCTTTATATGTGTGCAAAAGAGGATTTCTCAGGCACACATAACTTCGCGACCACATTGTCAGAGCACTACAGAAATGCACGCGCTTATATAAAAGCATTGAATGCGCGCGGCATTAAGTAATGGACAATGGGCGTAATTATGCTCTTTCGGAGCGAGTGATAAGCGTTTGAATCTGTTCGTTCAACGCTTTGGCATTCTGAAGTTCAGAAATAGGCAAATGCATCCGGTAACGCCAATAGTGCTTAGGATTGGCAGGTACATTGATGCGCTCCTCTTCCAGATTGGAATTCCGCAAGCCTTCATCTATCGAAAGCCAATCCTGTAAGCTGATTAGGCACAGCATTGACGGGCAGTTGAGGTGATGCGCTACAATCTCTTCGCATAACCATCCGGGCAATTCCGCAGGAGCCTTTCCGTCATGTTCAAGAATCGTGTTGTAGTAGAGTTGTGCACGCTCTGCATTCTCTTTCCACCATAGCCTGAGTGTAGGCATATCATGTGTAAAGATAGTGGCAACACTTCGGTAAGGATTACGATGAAGCAACGCAAAAGGTTCACCATACGTCTTGGGCATTGCTTGTATTTCAAGGCTGAGAATGCCTAATTGCTGCATGACAGGAGTCACACAATCAGGAACCATGCCTAAATCCTCGCCACAAACAAGCATATTGCTTGCACTGATGAGTGCAGGCAGTTTTTGCATTGCCTGTGCTGCCCAGAAGTCATTATGGCGACGGAAAAAGAAGTCCTCATAAAGGTGGATGAAAGCTTCCTGCTCATGCTTGAGCAGAGAATTCCATACTCCATCGCCTATCACACCTATTCGCGGATGATAGTAATCAGGTTGCTTGGCATCAGGGACAAAGAGTTCCGAATTGAATCTCATGCCATAAGATTCTATCTCTTCTACACTCATAGGCAACGCTGGCGAAAATTGACCGAGCAATGCGGAGTCGCTGTCCTTTGGTATCTGCCAAATACGGAAGAAACCAAGGATGTGGTCTATGCGATATGCACTGAAATACTGAGCCATACCGCTGAGTCTTTGCTTCCACCAGAGATAGCCGTCTGCAGCCATTCGTTCCCAATCGTATGTCGGGAAGCCCCAGTTTTGTCCTGCTTTTGCGAAGTCATCTGGGGGAGCGCCAGCCACCATGTCCATGTGGAAAAGGTGCGGCTCGTGCCAGGCTTCCACACTACAAGGACTGATGCCAATAGGCAAATCACCCTTCAAGAAAACGTGATGATGGCGTGCATAGTTGGCTGTTTTTTCAAGTTGCGTATGCAGGAGATATTGCACGAAAACATAGAATTCTACTTCCTCGGCATAATGGTCGATATATCCCATTACAGCGCTTCGGTTATATGTCGAGAACTTCGGCCACTTAGTGAAGCAAGACGTGCCGTATGAGTCGCGCAGATGACAGAAAGCACTATAAGGCTGCAACCACTCGGCATTCTCGTTGACAAAAGCACGATAATCGGACTTCTGACATACACTATGTTTCTGCTCATCGTAAAGTAGGTGCAGATATTCTTCTTTCAACTTGAGAACCTCCACATAATCCAAAGTCGATAGGGCATTCAACTGCTGCCATCTCTCTTGGAAAGACGCAAGCGTTTCTGCGTTAGAAAGCGGTAGCTGCCTGAGGTCGGTATATATAGGATGAAGGGCATGCACACTGATGGCATTGTAGGGATAGCTGTCTGTTGTTGTGCGTTCCTGTATCGTATCATAAATGGGTAGAAGCTGAACGGCATGCATGCCTGTGTGTGCAGCCCAGCTGACTATCTCTTTAAGGTCACCGAAATCCCCCACCCCTTGACTACCTTCAGTCCTGAGTGAGAAGAGAGGTACCACAAGACCAGCGACTTTCCAGTGAGGGGCTTTCAATCGAATCACTCCATCTGTAAGAGCTACAACTTGATTGTAATCCAATTGAAAAGAGGGACTCTGCCTATTATCTCCTTCCTCCCACTTGACAGTCTGATTATCTCCTATCACTACATATTTATATTGGAACGGCAAGCGCAAACCGTCTCCACTGATAGAAATGAGCCATTCCTGCTGTCCTGATTGAATCATCGGCAGGGCACGAACAGTATCCCAATTGCCAAGCGAAGGCTGATCACCTACAAGAGCTACTCTTTCACCAGGAGCGAGCTGAGGTGCCTGAATGCAAAAGAGGTATGTCCTAGGGAAAAGAGCTGTCGTAGCAATTGGCATCTTCCAAATACCCGTAGCCACGTGGAAAGCATCGGTATAGCAATAAGACGCTGCGGGTACATCGCGCCAATGATCGAAGAAGAAATAGGTACGTGCATCATCGGCAGGGAACAGACGTGGAACTACATCCCATTCACGACGAAGAACAGCACGACCACCTTCCATCTCCCCCGAGGGGGATTGACTTGAAGTTTCTCGTTGGGGAAGTTGGGAGGAGACTACAATATAAGAATAGCGCATTTGTCTTGTACGCGCCCGTAACATACAGATTCCTTTCCAGTTAAGGCCGTCATCCGTCTCAAGGGGAATGCGCTGCCAATGTGATTTTCCATCAGCAGAAAGGAAGGAAAGTTCGACTTCAATATTTTGTCCCCATTCTGTATGGTATTCTATCGAAAAATGCAGTGTCATAAGTACTTTTTCTTTCGTTTTTCTAAACAAAATTAGCAATTATTCTGTAAAATGGCAAGAAGAGACGAAGAAAATGGGGGAAAAACTTGCATAATAAACATAGAAACGGTATTTTTGCATTATCTTTGAAGTCCGAAAGTGAGTCTTGCAGATGGCAGGACAAAGTCATCATATGGGCGTACTGGTTTGATCGGGATACTCATCAATTTACATTTTAATACCGAGAAATGTTTCGCTTGCCAATGGCGTGCCATCCCTTTTTGGTTAGGTGGATTACAAAGGCGGTGAACCCTCAAAACCTGTTTTTCGGAGTTTCATCACATCACCAGTGCGCCCCTTTTTTTATTCTCCGCGAAGCACTCGTAGCGCTTCTTCGGCTTTATCTGTAAGACAGAGGATAAGATTCTTGTATTTCCCGCGTTCCACAAGCGTCATGAGCAAAGGCCAGATGGGCACTTCCTCTGTCCAAAACTCTTTCCCCATAAAGATCATAGGCGAAGCATAACCGAAGGTGAGGTAGTGGTTCTGAACGGCCTCCTGGAAAATTTCCTGCAATGTGCCTGCACTGCCTGGAGTGTAAATAATACCGCCGCTTGCAATGGTGAGGATACCATCTTCACGGATGCTGTTATCAAAATACTTGGCAATATGTGTTGCTAGTGGTGTAGAAGGCTCATGACCATAAAGCCATGTGGGAACACCCAGACTCTCGTAACCGAGATTCGGGAATTGATTATGTACTTGCCAAGCTGTTGAGAGCCATAGGGGGTCTGTATAGAGGGGGGCAACGCTCATGATGGAGAGTGCCTTTTGCAATTCTTCGTCGGTACGTCCTGCCATCCAAGCTCCCAGATGTGTTGCTTCCATTGCTCCAGGCCCGCCTCCTGAAATCATCAGGAAACCCGATTCTGTCAGAAGCTTACTGAAATGTACAACCTGAAGGTAAGCTTTGTCAAGTCGAGAAAGCCCATGTCCTCCCATCACGCCCACAAGTTTGTGCTCGTCAAAATGTGATAGATAGTCCTGCAGGCAGTCGCTGATGGAGTGGTCGTGCAAGGTTCGAGCTAATGTCTCTTTTATGTCTGTACGCTGTTTCCCCTTTTTCAGATAATGACGATAGACACGTCCATCGTAACAATTCTTGTAACTACTGGGCTGGTCAGGGATATAGCCGTCATAAAGTTCTTCCGGAGAATAGAGATGATTGGGAAAGCCAAATGTTTCGCCCATGTTGGGCAGAAAGAGGCAATCTCTCGACTGGCGTTTGAAGCCCATCGGCAGACGACAACTCAGGAAGAGGCACTCGCGATAGGAATGCTTCAGCGCAAGTCCTGTAACAGCTGTGAAGTTAACATTCTGGAAAGCATAACGTCTCAGTTCCCGCTCAGGCTGGTCTAGCAATTGGACTAGTTCGCTGTCACTCTTTATCTGTTGATAGCGGTCTCTCATTACGACTGAAAAGTAAATAGTTGTGCAAAGATATAAAAAATAATTCTTAACTCTTATATCTTAACTTCTAAATTTCAAGAAAAGTCGTATATTTGCATTCCCGCTCTGCTGCCATAAACATCAGACTAGAGGAATGATACGCGTTCTGATACTATATAATATAATAATGTATATACTACTCCCTTGTGGCGCATCTGCCTCTGCTTCACAGCCTTCATCACCCACAGCGCTTGGATAAGCTAATCCTCCCTCTAAGATAAATGATTATTGTTCAATGATTAAGAACGCCTCCAAGTAGTCATCGACATAATGGGCAATGATGTCGGTGACCTCTTCTTCCATCTCGATAAATGCATCGTCCAGTTCGTCGAACTCAGGGTACTGTTCAAAAAGTGCCATGAACTCCTCGTCGCTGCATTCGGTTTGGAGCTCATCGGCATATTGCT
>JAGCNQ010000032.1 GCA_017645845.1 Bacteroidaceae bacterium | reverse complement strand
GCCGACATCCACCACCGTCTCGATGGTATTCGAACTGCTGGGAGGAGCATTTGCCATCGCCCTGCTGCAGATACTCCACGGGGCAACGGCAGCAGACGGAACGTTACTTTCATTAGGTGATCTGCTGAACACGGAGAAAGCCATTTCGGTCATCCTTGGCATTTTCCTCAGTGTTGCCATTGCGTTTGTCCTCGGCATGCTGGTGCAGTGGGTGGCACGCGTCGTTTTCACTTTTACATACCGTGTGAACGGGAGAACGACAGATCAGTCAGGCAAGATGGGAAGTCTGGTTGCATCGTCGTTAAAGATTGGTATCTTTGGTGGACTATCTGTGACGGCCATTGTTTGGTTCCTGCTTATCAACGGATTGAAGAGTAGCAGTTTAATGACGCCTGAGTTGAAAGAAATGGTCAGTCAAAACACGCTTCTGATTATTGGCGGAGGCGCGGCCGTTTTCTCTGTGCTATTGACGCTGCTGAGTGCCATGAAACTGCCCGTACTAAAGTTCGTTGTATTGTTGGGCACCTTCGCCCTGGCAATGGCATTTGCAGGCAACGACCTCGTGAACTTTGTAGGAGTTCCGCTGACAGGACTTGAGGCATATCAGGACTACATGGCCAACGGCAATGGCGAATCGCAGGACTACATGATGTACTCACTGATGGATAGTGCTCATACCCCCGCACTCTATCTCATCGCGGCAGGTGTGGTGATGGTGCTCGCACTGGTCTTCTCAAAGAAGGCGCAGAACGTAGTGAAGACCTCGGTGGACCTCTCGCGACAGGATGAGGGTGACGAGATGTTTGGTTCGAGTGGTGTGGCACGGACGTTGGTGCGCACGTCCAGAAATATGGCCAACGGCATGGCTTCTGTAGTTCCGAATGGTGTGGCGCGATGGATTGACTCACGCTTTAATGCCGATGCTGCCGTGCTGAAGCGGGGAGCCGCCTTCGATGAGATTCGTGCAGCGGTCAATCTGGTTCTCGCTGGGGCGCTGGTGGCATTGGGTACATCGCTCAAACTGCCGCTATCCACCACCTACGTCACTTTTATGGTAGCCATGGGTGCTTCGCTGGCAGACCGAGCATGGAGTCGCGAGAGCGCAGTATTCCGTATTACTGGTGTGCTATCGGTCATAGGTGGTTGGTTCATCACGGCTGGTGTAGCGTTCATGTTGTGCTTCCTCGTCTGCATTGCCCTGTTCTTTGGATCGTTTGTGGCAATGGCCGTTGCCATCGCGCTGGCCATCTTTTTGCTAATTCGAAGCCATCTGCGCTATGAAAAAAGCAACAAGACCAGTGAGGCCGACGAATTGTTTGATCGCATTGTTCGTAGCAGCGATAAAGCAGAATGTTGGATACTGCTTCGACAACATGTGGCACTAACCATCACACATCAACTACAATTGGTAGCAGAAACTTATAAATCGATGACCGATGCTTTCTTTTATGAGGACTATCGTACGCTGAAACGTACCGCAGCGGTGACCGAAAACCAACGCAAAGATATAAAACGCCAGCGACGCAAACAGATTATGGCCCAACGACGTATAGACCCCATGTTGAGTATTGAGAAGGGCACATGGTACTTTCTGACAATCAACTCGCTGGCGCAAATGGTATATTGCTTGAAACGTATGGGTGAGCCATGCTTAGAGCATGTAGGCAACAACTTCAGTCCGGTGCCAAGCAAATATATCCAAGAGTTCATTCAGATGCGCAATGAGATATTACAACTCTTCAACCGGGCCTGCCATGCCGAAACAATGGCGTTGATACGTGGTGATGCCGAAAAACTGCAATCACAGCTTTCCGATTATCGACGGACTATCATCCACGACATTCAAGCCAAGCAACTCAATATTGAGAGTATGACTGTATTTCTGAATTTGGTTCAGGAGTCGCAACAACTTCTCAGTGCCTTGCGCCATACTGTGAGGGGAGCAAACAAGTTTGATGAGTAATAAATTTAATAATACAATTGTCGGATGGGCATCGACTCCTCTGATGACACTTGAAGTGTCATAATAACAAGTAATCACCTTAATAATGGGCGATCGAATTAAATCGATCGCCCATTACCGTATTTTCTGTTATAGAGTTCCTTTGTGCGCAATTCTTCAAGCGCGTCAAAGGTTCCATCACGCCAATAATAATCAACCTTGGGACTGGCGACATTCCAGATTTCTTCACATAATTGTGTCCTGTCACTGCCATCAAAGGCAAGGAATGCTTCAATAATATTGGCTTGGTTTTGGTTCAGATGGCGTTGATTTTGACAGTTGCCCATTTCTACCAGAGCATTGACGGCATCGTCAAAGAGCTGGTCACGCTTCTGATGGTATGACTCCCAGGTTCCATCAGCGATACGATTAGCATCATCTTGTAGGGAATTGATAGTGGCGTTATCTCCTTTCCAGTCTGTAACTGTCTTAACGAGCAGTGTTGCATACCAAAAAGCATTGCTTACATATGACTTGCGGCATTCTGTAGTGTTCTCAAAACTCATCGCTTGCAGAAAGATATCTTTCATTTCCTTAGCAAAGTGTTTGATGCCAGCCTTCCATTGGTCAAGAATCATCTGGACAACTTCTCTGAACTTTTGGCCGCATGTTTCAAACATGAATTCCCTGATACCTTTGAGAATATCAAGTAGCAACTTATTTGACTCCTCAGACTTGGACAACTTTCGTTCAACGATTTGATGTTGCCATATAACTTGTTTTTCTCGGCTATCTCGGCATCAAGTGTAAGCGTATCCGCTCTGACGCCTTGCAGGCCACCCTGCGACGGGGTGGCTATCTTGTTTTTTTCTGTGAAAAGTTGGTGTTTTGCCATCAAGCTCTACTAAATCAGATGTTTCTTGCAGATTATCAAATGATTAGACGGAAATCAAGTTCTACTAAAGTTCTACTAACCCTCTACTAAAGTTCTACCTAAGTTCTACTAAATAGCCGAAAATGAGGGGAAATGTGGCTGAATCGTGCATATTTAGGGGCTAAACGATGCTGAGTAGGGACCTGGCAGAAACAATACTTAAGGCCTGCAAGTTTTATAGCGAGTACTTGTTCCTGAATTCTCTAGAGAATTGAAGCGTT
>JAGCNQ010000297.1 GCA_017645845.1 Bacteroidaceae bacterium | reverse complement strand
GTATAAGTGCGGTCGTCGTCGGTGGTAAGTTCTATCATCGTACCGGCATCATCTGTCCGTATCATCGCGAACTCAGTCACTACATTCGGATAGAAGTCTGAAGAGTCATCCCCGTCGTCTTTACATGAAACCAGACAGACAGTCAATAAAAGTAAAAGAACTTTCTTCATTGTAGGGCTTTTTGTTTGTTGATGACTGGGTTTGCGTACATCGTTAGAATGCGTTCGCGCAGAAAGGCTTCGTCCTTATTCTCTATCTGTATCAGGTCGAGGCGGCTTTGCAGGTATGCTTCGAAAGTTGTACGCTCTTCGCTAGAATATTCTCCGGCATAGGTCGAAGTCTCGTTGAGCATATCCGCTGCTACATAGTTGCCGGGAAAGAGTTGGTAACCAGCATGTATCTGTTGGTCTATGCGTTGCGCTATCTTACCGAATACTTCAGCCTTGGGCACTTCCGTTAGCTCGTCCAGCCAGGTGTTGATGCACGGCATAGCCTCATAATGGATGCGGCCTTTCTTTCCAAAGATGCCGGTTTTCATGTTGTCCAAATCGTCCTGCTTACTTTTGCGGAAGGACGGATTGTCGCGTTTCTGCTGAAATTCCTGTGCCTTGAGGTAGTCACAGGGGTCATATTCGTAGCTGATGCTAAGCGGTACAAGGCAGAGTTCCTTAAGCCGGTCGATGATACTGCCTTCGCCGTCCATTGCGAACATCTTCAGCAGAGACTCTTGTGTCTGGTCGCTACTGTCTTTTGCACGCCCCTCACGTTGGGCAATCCAGATGTTTTCGTGCTTCTCTTTGATAGCGTAGTGCATGTAGCGGCTCATACGCTGACTGCTTTCCAAAAGCTCTCGCGGGCTGAGTCCTCGTTTGACAGTAAAAGCCTTGTTAAGTTTGACAAGCGTCTTTATCCAAGGGTAGATAAGGAGGTTGTCGCCGATAGCTATCTCGCAGGTTGTGGGGAAATGGTATTCGTGAAGCAGCAGGTCGAGGATAGCACTATCGAGCACGATGTCGCGATGGTTGCTGATGAAGGTATAACGTTCCGGTCCGGGTGAAATGCCGCTATATGCAAAGGTGTATCCCGTGCTACATTTGCGAAGTATGCGTTTCAAAACAGGTTTTATGAAGCGCAGTTGGAATTGAAGAGGCGTGTTGACTCCGATGAAGGCTAAGCGTACAAGACCATTTCTCATCCATTTGGGCATCCAAGGGACGAAGCCTTGCAATATTCGCGAGAATTGTCTGTCGGCAAGCAGAGACTCAACTGCTTGCTTTACTTCTCCTTCCGCAAAAGGGCGTATCTCATCGAATTCAGAATTCATTAGGCAATTTATTGTTTGCGGTATATCGTTCTATCGTTATAACTTCTTAACTGGTCCTGTCCTCAATTATATCTGTCATTACTTCACGAATGTCCAATTCTGCGGCGCGAACCTGCTGCGGAATGAAGCTTGTTGTCGTCATTCCTGGTGTTGTGTTGATTTCCAATAGGTTTATCTTTTCGCCTGCTGTAATGATGTAGTCGATGCGGATGATTCCGTAACAGCCAAGAAGGTCGTAAATCATCGAGGTCAACTTGCTCACTCTCTCTGCAAGGTGTTCGCTGATACGGGCAGGCGTGATTTCATCGCTTTCATTGTTGTATTTAGCGGCATAATCGAAGAACTCGTTCTTAGAAACAACCTCTGTAATGGGGAACACGACGCTTTTCGTCTTTGTCTTGTAGCAACCGCAAGTAAGTTCCATTCCTTCCATGAAAGCCTCCACCATTACATCTTCGCCTTCCTTCAAAGCAAGTTCGATAGCGGGACGAAGCGCTTCGATGGTCTTTACCTTTGTCGTTCCGAAAGAAGAACCGCCGCGAGAAGGCTTCACGAAGCAAGGCAAACCGATACGTGAGACGATATCTTCGTCGCTTACCTCCTTGTCGTGACCTATCTTGATGAGTAGGCTGTCGGCTACGGAGACACCAAAGCCTCGCATGTAATTGTTGAGCACGAACTTGTCGTAGGTCATTGCCTCGACGAGTACGCCGCAAGTAGAGTAGGGCATCTTTATCAGGTCGAAGTAGCCTTGTAGCTCGCCATTCTCACCTGGAGCGCCATGAATAGTGATGTAGCAGAAATCAGGGCGGATGCGACGGCCATCAACCTCGAAGCTGAAATCATCCTTGTTTACCGTAGAGCGCCTGTCATCTGGAAGCAGAGCCTCCCATTTGCCAGCGTGAATCTCTACCTTATATATATTATAGCGCTCGGGGTTGATAAAGGAGGCGATGCCTTCCGCGCTTCGCATGCTAACATCATGTTCCGAGCTGTCGCCGCCACAAACTACTGCTATTGTTTTCTTCATTATCTCATTTACCATTTACTATTAACTATTTATTTCTCTCCCTTCCCTTTAGGGGAGGGTTGGGGAGAGGCTTCTTTTTCTCCATTTATTCAGCAGAGCCGCAAAATCTTCCGGCAGTTCGGACGAGAAGAACATTTCCTTGCCGGTTGTCGGATGGACAAAACCGAGTGTCTTCGCATGCAGAGCCTGTCGCGGACAAAGTTCCATACAGTTATGGATGAATGCCTTGTAGGATGCTGTCTGTTCGCCACGCAGGATTTGACAACCGCCGTAGCGTTCGTCGGCGAACAGCGGATGACCGATGTGACGCATGTGTGCCCGAATCTGATGGGTACGGCCTGTTTCCAGATGACATTCCACCAATGTTACAGGGCCGAAGCGTTCCAGCACCTTGTAATGGGTGATGGCAGGTTTACCCACTTCGCCGTCCATCGGATAGACGTCCATCTGCAAACGGTCTTTTTGATGTCGGCCAATGTTGCCCGTAATGGTGCCCTCATTGTCTGCAAAGGGACCCCACACGAGGGCATTGTATTCGCGTCTGGTCGTGTGATAGAAGAACTGTTTGCACAGACTTGTCTTTGCGTCTGCGGTCTTTGCGATGACCAACAGCCCGCTTGTGTCCTTGTCTATGCGGTGTGCAAGTCCAACGTTCGGATCGTTCGGATCGAAGCCCTTATCGTCGCGCAGATGCCAAGCCAAAGCGTTGACAAGAGTGCCGCTATAGTTGCCGCATCCAGGATGTACCACAAGACCCGCTGGCTTGTTGATGACAAGCAGGACGTCGTCTTCATAGACAACATCGAGCGGCAAGTCCTCGGGAACAATTTCCCAATCGCGTTTGGGATGGTCCAGGACAAGCGTGATAATGTCGCCCGCCTTGACTTTGTAGTTGCTTTTGATGGGCTTGTCGTTAGCCCTGATGCTGCCTGCTTCTGCTGCCTTCTGTATGCGGTTGCGGCTGGTGCCGGGCATGTGGTCCATCAGGAACTTGTCGACGCGGACGGAACTCTGCCCTTTATCTACTTCTATGCGCCAATGCTCATGTTCTTCGGGCAGCTCCTCCAGCAACTCGTCTTCGAGTTCTGCCTGCTCCTGAGGGTAACGAAGAAATATGTCTTCCTCCAATTCTGTCATTCTCAGAATTCCTCCTCCTCGAAGTCTTCCTGCTCACCTATTTCATCGTTCAACCCGTCCAACGGCCATTCTTCTTCGTCTTCTTCGTCTTCCATATTACTGTTACCGACGACAAGCACTACCGGCGCATCGCAAGGCACCCGTTCTCCAGTGTATACTTCATGTCCGTTTACTTTGAGTGCGATAACCCAGTCTTGGTCACCAGGAACGAACTCCATAGGACCAATCTTGAAGCCGAGGGAGCGAAGACGGGCTTCTGCTTCCCTGCGTGAACAGTTGCCGGCAATATCGGGAATCGTATTGGTGGGAGTCTGTTTCTGATTGATGGTCAAGTATATTTCACGGCCCGATTTGACGTGACTTCCGAAATCTGGTTTCTGGTCTAGCACAATGCCGGCAGGTTGTTGGCGTACATATGCCGAATCAACGACGACCATCACCAGATCAAGTTCCTCTAAAGCATACTCAGCATCGTTGAGCATCATTCCCTTCACATCGGGAACATCTACACCCTCTCCGTGCATGGTATATTGCACCATCCATATCCAAAGGCCAATGCAGAGAGCCACGCCTACAAGCACCATCGCTATCAGATTCCAATAGATAACTGGACTGAAAAGCTTTTTGCGGAATTCTTTCAGAGCCATAATCCTACTCGTAATTTGTGAAGTTATAACTTCCCTTTTATTCTTCCTTATTTATTTATGTGCTTGCAAAGATAGCAATAAAAAAGGAAAAGAAGTAAAGTTCCCCTTACTTCTTTTCCTATTTGTTGCAAATTTGTGTTTACTTGCCGTGTCTCTCGTCTGAAACGGTGAGTTTCTTGCGACCCTTAGCGCGACGGGAAGCCAATACGCGGCGACCATTAGGAGTTGTCATTCTCTGACGGAAACCGTGCTTGTTGTTACGGCGACGGTTGTGGGGTTGAAATGTTCTTTTCATGTCTATTGTTGCTTAATTATTTATGTGCATATTAAGATTCGGGGTGCAAAATTAAGCCTTTTTTTTCATTTACACAAGAAATGGCCCTATTTTTTCACTTTTCACTTTTCACTGTTCACTTTTTATTGTACCTTTGCATCACAAAAAATAACAATAAGGTATAATAAAACGAAGTAAATTTTATGATTAACTCACAGGACATTAAGAAGGGCACTTGCATCCGTATGGATGGCAAACTCTATTTCTGCATCGACTTCCTTCACCGTAAACCAGGAAAGGGCAACACCATCATGAACGTAACCTTGAAGGATGTTGTAAATGGTGGTGTCATCGAGAAGCGTTTCAACATTGGCGAGCGTCTCGAGGACGTACGCGTAGAGCGTCGTCCCTACCAGTATCTCTACAAAGATGGTGATGACTTGGTCTTCATGAACAACGAGACTTACGAGCAGATTACTATTTCTCCCGACCAGGTGAATGGCGTGAAGTTCCTTAAGGAGAGCGAAAACGTGGAAGTTGTGGTTGATGCCAGCACAGAGACTGTACTCTATGCCGACGTTCCCGTCAAGGTTCATCTGCAGATTGTATGGACAGAGCCTGGCCTGAAGGGCGACACCGCTACCAACACTCTGAAGCCTGCTCGCGTGGAGACTGGCGCTGAGATTCGTGTTCCTCTCTTCATCGAGGAAGGCGAGACAGTCGAAGTCGACAGCCGTGATGGCAGCTATCTGGGTCGTGTGAAGTAAGGTCCACTCTCACTCCCTCAAGGGAGAGTCAGGATTAGAAAATAGTGAAACAATTAGGGCTTCTGAATTTCTCAGAAGCCCTTTTTTATTTATCTATTATCTCTATTGCCTATTTGTCTATTATTTGTGCAGCTCTTTTTTCCCGCCTTTGATGAAGATACCATTCTTCGCTTTGTTTACGCGCTGACCAGCGAGATTGTAAATGGGAGCTCCCTCTTCCGTCTCCCCAAAGGGAGAAGCAATTGAGGTTGCATCGTCCGTTATCAGGACATTGCCCGTTACACCCACACTATAATAGGCCGCTGCTTTGTTGTTCACAAGGAGTGACTCGCCGACGGTCTCAACCGTACACTCTCCTATAGGTGCTGTCTCAGCAGCTTGCACGCGGAAGCTGAGGAGCGGTCCCTCTTTGCCGCTAACTAAATTGCCTTCGATGGAGCTGACAAGGAGCTTGAGGTTGCCGTTATCCAGAACATTGGCTAGAATCTCGTGACTGGCGGTACGATTACGATAGAGTGTTGCAAAGGGATTGCCCTCCTCGTCACAAACCACCGTAAGACCTTCCGGCAACTGAATCTCCGCCTCAAGGCAGGTCAGGTCGGTTGCTGTGTTCCTCATGCACAGTTCGATGCTTGTCGTCTCGCCGGGCATAACGGCAGCATCGGTGAAGTAGAAACTATTGTTGTCGTCTGCCTTAGCAGTACCACATACGAGTGCCGCAAGCAAGAAAATACATGTTTTCTTCATACAAATTGATATAATGCGGGACAAAGTTACGTTTTTTTTCCGAAGGGTCAAAGAAAAGGACAGTTTTTTCTTTCGTATTATACACAATCCTTCGTTTTATACATAGTTGACGTTTATGAGCTAGGCGAGGAAGATTTTCTATCCCTAGGGGGTATTTCTTTCTTCCCTTAGGAGAAAATGATTTTCCTCCCCAGACTATTTTTCGTACTAAGGCTTGAAATTTATGTTCCAAGCCCTGAAACATAAGTTTCGTGACTTGGAACTTGTGTACCACGACTTGGAACGGAATTTCTCCCGAGGAAGAAAAACTTTTTTCCCGAGGTATAAAAACATTTAACCCTAAGTGAAAGAACAAATATTAATTTCCCGCCTTAACAAAGGTCCCTTCATCGAGTCACATGACTCTACAACAAAACTGTTGGGAAGCTACGGCACAGACTTTATTATTCTTCTGAATGAGAAGATAACTTCAAATTCTAATATTTAATAAAAATAAAAGAATATCTAACAAAATAAGTTAAAGTTTTTGGAGGAAGCTCATTTTTGTGGCCTTTTGTTTGTTTTTATCTAAATATTTAGATTAACTTTGCAGCAAAAATCTAAAGTATTAGATAAAGATGAAAAGGAATAACGAAGAAAGACAGTTGACAAGGGCAGAGATGGAGATTATGAATGTGCTATGGAGCACTATGTCCCCGAAGAGGGACTTACCACCCACCAAATCATTGAGCAGTACCCTGAGCCCAAACCTGCCTACTCCACCATTGCCACGTTTCTGAAGATATTGGTGAACAAAGGATTTGTCGGGTCGAGAAAGCAAGAGGGAGGTGGCAAGACACTGGTGTTCTTCCCATTGCTAACGAGGGAGGAATACACAAACCGCGTGATGAAGGAGGTGAAGAGCACATTCTTCGCTGGGTCGCTGAAGACTATGCTGTCGTTTTTCGCCCGACAGGAAGAAGTGTCGGAAGAAGACCTGAAAGAAATTATCTCTTTGATTAAAAGTAAATAAGAGATGCGTTTTCTTCGTACGCGCTCACGCGCAAACATAACTTAATAACATATAATCATATAACAAAACCATGCTATACATTCTCAAGTCAGCTATCACATTGGCACTCCTCTACAACTGTTTCTTTTTCTTCCTGAGTAAAGAAACTTTCCATCGATTCAACCGTTGCATG
>JAGCNQ010000031.1 GCA_017645845.1 Bacteroidaceae bacterium | reverse complement strand
GCCCACACGGGTGAACTGGCCGTAGTGCGCATAGCCCCACAGTGCCTCGCGGACGTGATAGTGCCCACTCCATGGCTCCTGCGCGATGAGCATCGGTGGCTCCTTGCTGTAGGGTTCCAGCGGATATGTGGCACCGATGTCATACCAGTTGACGACCTTGGTTGCTCCGCTGACGATATAGTTTTGGTTGAAGCAGTGGACGATGCTGATGAGGCAATCAAAGCCAGGCAGATACACGTGGTCTTCACTGTTCCAGATAGGCTTGCCCATGTCTTCTGCCATCTTGCGTTGCTCTGGGGTCAGTTGTATTTCGCTGAACGTGTGGGCACAAACGGCATCGAGCGCATCCCTAAGTTCCGGGTCCTCCTGCATCCGCTTGAGAAAGTCCATCTTCTGACCGCCCCAGTTGCCGAAGCCGTGCAGCTTTACGTCCCGGAAGCCCCGTTCGTTCATGGCTCTGCGCAGGTGCTTGGCGAAGTCGGCGTTCCATCCCTTCTCGTTGTGGCAGCCTAAGGCATCCAGTTCCAGACCGTGCACCTCGCGCAGTCCCTGCAGCCAATCGACATAGTAGTCCACCATGTCGTCCGACCAGAAGTTGTTCACCCAGGCCGGTGCGCTCCAACTCGTAGCGTCGAGCGACAATGCCTCGTTGCGTCGTTTGGCTTCTTGCATGACCCACCACATATAGCCGCGCAGATAGTTGTGGTCGCCCCTGTAATGGCTGTGAGAGGGCATGGAGCCCTGTGTGCTGTTGCCATCGCCCGGCACTTCCACCAGGATGGCACTGACACTGGCTCCGAACATAGGACGATAGACCATATCCATGATTTGCGAGCGTTGCGGCTCAGGGTAGTCTTTGAGCAGCACGGAGGTGGCTCCGCCTCCGTTGACGGCTCCGATGCCATCAAAGCGTTTGCCCTGCTGCAGATTCGTGATGCGTATGGTTTGCACGGCACTTGTGGCATTCATGGCCAGTGCCAACAATAGGGTGAGGAGGGATAATTGTTTCATGATGCTATGTCTTTGTCTATTTCTTCCATTCCAAAGTTACGACACTGCCACTTGCTACTGGAATCTCGCAGTATTTGCCACGATATCTGATCCATACCGATTCGGAAGAAGAACGGGTGTTGGCAACAACAAGAACGATTCTGCCGTCGGGAGTCTCGAATGCCACATTGGGCAGCACATTCGAATGCTCGTACTCCACAGCACGCATTGTTCCCTCCGACTGTTCGTCCTCGAAAAGGATGGTGCCTTTATCGGTCGGTGCTGTGCTTGAGATGCGATAGGAACCGGCAGGAACAAACGCTGAGGCGTGAGCCAAACCATAGAAGGCGATGTTTTTGTGCCATTGGTCGCCTGCAATGGTGACGGCTCCATGACAGAAGGGACAGCCGCCGTTGTCAGTATGCGGACCGGCATCGGTGTCAGCTGCAAGGTTCCAAAGGATGACATTGCACGACCAGTTGCGTACCACATTTACCACCACTCTTTCCACTACTGGTGCTATTGTGGCTGTTGCGTTGCCAGAGCGGTCTATTATCATCTGTTCCGTGAAGAGAATGTCTATGTCGGGGCGCATCTCATGAACAGTAGTCATGCCCGAGAGGTCGCCCATGTATTGATGGAAAGCCACGCCAGAAGCATACTGCGAGGCTTTCGGGTTGCTGAGTATGGTGAGAGGATAGTCAGGACGGTCGCAGTTGTGGTCAAACAGGACTATTTCTGTAGTGATGCCATTCTTGTGAAACTGCGGTCCTAGATAGTTGGCTATGAACTCGGCCTGTTCCTGCGGAGTCCATGCCATGCTTGGCGTGTTGCGTGAGTTAAGAGGCTCGTTCTGTATTGTAATGGCAGAAATCGTTATGCCCTGCTTAGCCATTTCCTGAATATATCTGACAAAGTAGCGGGCATAGACATCATAACACTCCTCACGCAATTTGCCCCCCTGTACATCATTGTTGGTCTTCATCCATGTCGGGGCAGACCATGGTGATGCCAATATCTCAATGTCGGGGTTGACTGCCAGTATCTCCTTCATGACAGGAACAACATCGTTCAAGTCCTGAGCCAGCGAGAAGTTCTTTAGTTCCCAGTCACTCTTGCCACGAGCCATGTCGTCGTAGGAGAAGACAAACGAGTTCATGTCGGACGCACCGATTGTAAGGCGAAGATAACTGATGCCAGCCTGGCCCTCTCCTTTTCCAAAGAGCGAGAGGATGAGATTGTGGCGGGCTTCGGCACTCATAGCCATCATCAGTTCTGCACTACCGCCAGTGAGTGCATAGCCGAAGCCACGCATCTTCTGGAAGTGCTGTCGGTCGTCGATGGTGATGGGTACACGGCGGTCGGTCGATTTATCAGAAAAGGAATAGACCTGAGGCCTGGGAGCAATGCATGGCTGACCGTCAGGCGTTGTCTCCCATACTGTCACGTTTTGAGCGGCTACCACTGCAGACAGTTGTAGGCAAACTGTCAGACTAAGTATTTTCACCAGAGTTCTTTTCATGAATATATGTGTCAATGATTTTTCCTTCCTAAACTATAGATGGCTGCCTTCACTGTTCTATAACAAAGACTTTCTCGGCATTATGCTTTACAGAAGTACTGATGACGCCATTGAACTTTTTATATTTTCCCCACTTTGCTTTCTCAATATCCAGTTCGCGTAATGCTCCTTTGGCATCGACACGAATTTCTTTCATGGCGCGCTTCGAGTCATTGAAGAGATAAACGTAGGTCTTCTTTCCACACTTCACGGCAAACGCCTG